>JALUTL010000250.1 GCA_027016475.1 Candidatus Heimdallarchaeota archaeon | reverse complement strand
AGAAAGGCCTTCACCCCTCCCGCCGACAGTTCATAGCTTGCACCCATTTTTTCAAATTGTTTTCTCGTTATTAAGTCCCTTGGGCAAACATTGCAGTTCCTCCATTAGCCTCTACGAAACTAATGAAAATGAGCTGAGGGCAACAGGATGGCATGGATGAGATTCTAGTCCTTGAGTTTTTCCTTTAGCAGGCTCAGGATGTCGCCCAGTTGCTTCTGGGTCTCCGACAGCTTTTGGTCAAGCGTCTTGATTGCCTGTTTGAGTTCCTGGTTTTCTGCCTTGAGCTGAATAATCTCCTGCCGGGTCTGTTCCTCCCGCTCCATCCGTTGCCTTTCCAGTGCCATCCGCTGTTCCTCCAGCTTCAGGCTTTCCAGGAATTCGGCACGGCTCAGACTGATGATTTCGTAGCCCTCCTCCAGATGTCTTTCCACCTCTTCCACAATCTCTGTTGCCAGCTCTTCATCATTCTTCTTTTCCAGTTCACTTTTTGACACGAATATCCCTAACAGACAATGCTCCTTGACCTTAATAAACCGTTCGTCATCCGCTTCCGCCTTTCGTAGCAGGGTCAGGATCAGGAGATGGGTCAGCCTCTTTGGCTTCAACCGGCTCTGTGTTGTCCGTATCGCACTCAGGAGTCGCCCCTTTGATTCCTTCAGGGCAGAGATCAGCTTCAGCTCGATCCGTAGGGTCTGTCCTGCTGAACTCTCTGCAATGACATCCACCCGCCCGTCAGTCTCGAATTGGAGATTAGTATGACTTTGCTCCTCCAAAATGATTCTCCCTGCCTCTTGGCTCAATGACAGGAGTGTTTCATGTTTGGCTTTTATGAAATCTTTGACCCTTTCTGAGCAGGCCCGGAGGCTTTCCACGAATGGTTCCGTGTGGGCGTCTTTATTTGCCTGTCTGTTAGGCACTGAAGAATGGGAAAATCAGTGTTGCATCAAGTCACCATTTAGCACTCCATTGAGAAACAGCAGACTTACGTAAATGAACTTGTCTTCGTTGGTCTCTCCCTCAAGGAACAGGTCTGAACCCCTGTGGACATAATCCAGACTCTTTTGACCACGTATTTCATACATCTCCTGTCATGGTTTCTGCTGCCGGTTGATCATGTTCCTTCTTTTTCGGGTTGCTTTTGGATACATTCCTAAGCTATTTGTCTCCTGCGATCAGTTTCCACTTTTTGATTCCGTTGGGAGGCAACCATACTGTATTCCTATCTCCCCTGATAACGGAATGATTTGATAGTTTTGCAGGTTGTATTCCATTTGCAACTGCAATATTGTCTCACGTTTTTTGCCATCATGGTTGTTTTGTCACACATTGATGTCTAATACTTTCGGAACTGATTCACGACCATTCAAAAAAATGGCCCCGGGGGATTCTGACCATCGCAGTTGAATGAAAACTGCTGTTTTTTTGATTTCCATGAAGTGTATTGTTAATTTTTCCTTTCCTTCGCAATTCGTACCCCTTGCGCAGGCATGCGGGATTACTTTCGGAAATCTTAACTGAACAATTGACAAAATCATCATATGCTCAAATTCTTTCTTTTATCTGCAACATATGTTTCACATCTCTCAAAAAACAACAAAAAATGTTTATCTGGAATCCTGAAAAAAACATGCCAAAATTTCCATTTGGCCAAATTTTTGAAATCGCGTTTCAGACGTTGAAAATCCCTTCTGATGTAGCGAGAAAAACACGGTGCATGAATGAGCACGTGCCCAACTCACTCAAAGTTGCTTTCCTTAAAATCCTGAATACATATATATAGGACAATGTGGATGACTATATTATGGATAGTTATCCGCGTCCTTCCAACTGTTGGGAATTCACCAAATGCGGCAAGGAAGACACCTGCATTGCCGCAAAGATCAATATCCTTGACGGATTCAATGCTGGCCAGAACGGAGGTCGAGCATGCTACTTCCTTCTTGGAACTGAATGCCGAGGGAAGGTTCAAACTACCCTTGAAGACAAGGATGAAGTGTGTGGGAAATGCGACTTCTATCTTCATCTGAAACGTTTGGGATTGCTCCAGGAGGAACCGGTTTCTTTGGCAGAGTTTTTCCTCCAGCGGATGTCTTCCTTTGTCAAAATGATGCAATATGTTGAAGTGGATGTTGAGCAGTAAGCATTAAATTGTGATTCATTTTTCTTCACATATGACAGACAAGAAGGTTTCTGTCCTTGTCGCTCCTTGGGGCAATTATCGGCAATGGAAGCCTGCAACGTACCGCGTGGATTCAACAGTTGTTGAAAACGCAAACACCTCGCTTGCGGTGCTCATGGCTCAATTGGCCCCTGTCCATACAATTGTTGTCATTCCTGACACTCTTCCCCCTTCAACAGTGTATCCTTCTACATATTCGAGATTGGTTGAAACATTGAAGCAGGATGTTCTTCAGTTTCTCTCTGTCCAGGGCATTGACACATCATATGTTGAAGTGTTGGTATCGCCTATGGTTGGCACATTCCAAAACGGCCGGTTTCATGGGGAATTTTCAGATTTTTACTATTATACCCTGCATCAAGTTGCGAAATTTTTTGGGGAGCTTGATACAAATCCAGGAACGCCCATTGAGATTTATTTTGACAGCACTCACGGGCTTAACTACATGACCATGGCCCTGTATGGGATAATTCGCGAATTGGCTGGAATATTGGCCACAAAATGGAAAGTGAATTTCATTGCTTATTGTTCGGATCCATTTCCGTTTGCGCAGGATGTTGGCAGCACTACATTGAAGGTCAATGAGGTTGAGCGGATCAGAATAGTACCGACAATTCCGCCATTAGTCGGCTTTTGCAAGAAACTTTCGATTTTCCTGCAGGCTGCACGGCTTGGATTGCCGCTATTGTTTGTGGAATCGTTTCCATCACCAAAAAAGCTCGATCAAAAAATGGAAACTTTGTTAAATCAATACGCTAAAGGAATACACTATATCCCTAACTCAAGCCACAGTGCTGAATTGACTAGAGTAGCCAAATTGGATGAGAGGCTCCACATATGTGCCATATCGTGGCTAGTGGCAACGATTCATAAAAAAGCCAATGTACTTGCAAATTATCATCTCGCACAATCAGGAATTCCAATTGAAGAGTTAAAATCGCGTTATTGGGGATCATTGTTCTCCCAATTCAAGCATGTTGTTGGAAGGGAGATAGGTTTCTTTGTTGGCAGTCTTTGGAAAATCCGCGAGTCACTCAAAACTGGAAAATGGCACCAAATGCCCAATGTGAGTGTGATTCATCAGTCCAATTCTCTGTCTTCACCAATTGAAAAATACGATAATGGACCATTGTTGCGTCTTGCAAGGAATCTTGTAGCCCATTCTGGATTCGTTCACAAGGTGGTAGAATACTATGTCTCCACAGAACTTTCACATGGTACATCTCGGAAAGAATTTAGCCGGCTACTGTATTTGAGGTACGGATCACTTTACCGCGAATACATGGTGTCTGCATTGAGTAAGTCGTTTGACGATGTATCGTGGCATGTTTCTTCCTGTTCCTTCGATTGCTTCAAATGGGGCGACTGATTCATTATTCGTCAATGCGAAAACCATATTGTCGATATTTTCATCTTATGGGGGCTCATGCAGCAGGTTGCACATATCTGTGCACATATGACAAAATAATTCTATTCTTTAATAAAATATTGGGTGAAATATATATG
>JALUTL010000249.1 GCA_027016475.1 Candidatus Heimdallarchaeota archaeon | reverse complement strand
CTTTGACAGCCTGTTTTGTTGCTGTGGCGGATTTTTTAGCTTTTTCACCCATTTTTTTTGCTGTCCTTTCGACTTTTTCCTTGTTGGGAAGAAGTTGATCTATTTTTGTCTGAAGCTTTCGCTTCTTTTCTTGGGTCATCTTGATTATAATATATTGATCAATTATAAAGACTTTATTTCATAAGAAAAATCGAATGAAAATTCCATCGAATGATCAAAGTGATAATCTTCAAAAGAAAAACCCTTTACTGCCATGAATCTTGGCAAAATGATCATGACAGACACAATCCTGATTGGAGATGTTGGTGCGACAAACTCACGGTTTTCGCTTTGGTCAAGAAAAGCCGAGACCTCTTTTACACTAATAGATGGCATCATGTACAAAAACGCCAATTACTCCACATTCATGGATCTTTTACAGGAGGTAATGCAACGATATAAAGCATATAAACCAATCATGTGCAGTCTTGGTGTTGCTGGCCCTGTGGTTGACGGCAAGTGCAACTTTACAAATATTGATTGGATCATTTCACAACATGAACTAGAAGATAGTTTAAACATTCCCGTCACCTTGGCCAATGACATGGTTGCCCATGGGGAAACAATTTATTGTGTAATTTCAAGAAATGTTCAACGTAAGGACAATTCTATTTTTTTCACCAACACAATCAAAGAAAAATCATTTGTTACTATTGCAATCGGTACAGGCTTTGGTCTGAGCCAAACGTATAAGGGAGTGACAGTCCCTACCGAATATGGTCATCGAAAGCCGTCAATTGAAATTCCTGCAATCATTCATGACTATTGTAAATCCATTGGGTCTACACCAACTGTTGAAACCATTTTATCTGGTAAGGGTCTGGCGCTTCATTTTCTTTTGCATCTTATTCAAGTATCGGAAGATCTCAAAAGTACAATGATACGAGAAGCTTTGCAGCAGGTTCTGATTGATCTATATGAAGCAAATCACGAAATTTTTACCAAGTGTATAATTGACCTTGGTAAAGTTTTTGGCCATCCTTTGGTAACTCAGACATCGCTTACAGATCCATATGACATTCAAGAAACTTACCAGTCAGTATTGAGAAGTTTTGCGCTTTCAATATCGGAGCATGGTGGAAATCCATCATTCTTGATCAATCAAGTATCTTTGGAAGAATATGGTACAATAACCAAATCTATTTTGGATACTTTTCAAAATGCCTTATTTTCTGAGTTGGAAGAAATAGTTTACACCTATCTTCCTGTGGACGGAATTTATGTTCGAGGTGGTATTGGTTCGATCTTGAATATGCGTTTAATGCAAAACCATTTCCAACAACCAAAAACCAATAGGAATGTCAAAGTTGATTACAGCAACATTGAAGTTGCAATATTCGAAGAACCAATTGAAATAGGCTTGCTCTCATTGATTCTCCATGAGGACAACAAATTTAAATGACCTACCTATTTTTTAGTATGGCTTTCTTGGACAAGGGAATAGATCAATATATCAACCAATTGATGCCAAATCGAGACCCAGTTCTTATAAAAATGGAAGATTATGCTAAGCAGAAAGGATTTCCAATAATTGGGCCACAAGTCGGCACTCTATTGGCAATTTTGACAAGACTGAAGAAACCTGCAAAAATTTTGGAGCTTGGATCAGGATATGGGTATTCAGCCATGTGGTTCGCATTGCATAGTACTGGCTCAACCACAATCTACTGTACTGATGGTGACAAGAAAAACAAAAAACGCGCAGGGGAATATTTCAAAGAAGCGGGAGTTGACCAAAAAATACAGTTTCATGTAGGCGATGCTCTAGAATTCATTGATTCTGTAACAGGTCCTTTTGACATTATATTCAATGATATTGACAAGGAAGAATATCCTGAAGCTTTCAAGAAAAGCCTACCAAAATTGAACAAAGGAGGACTGCTGGTCACGGACAATACCTTATGGAGAGGTCAAGTTGCAGACGGATCAATAAAGGATAAAGATACTGAAGGAATAAGGGAATACAACAGGTTGGCGTTTGGCACGAGTGGTCTCCTTTCAATGGTAGTACCTCTTCGAGATGGAGTAACTGTCTCCTATAAAATTGAATGAACAAACCCTCGAAATACACAAATAATTCTTGAGCTAACTGAAGCCTCAAAACTCCAGACAATATGGGTCAAGCTTTTGAAGCTTCAAGAAAATTGGACTTATGGAACTTGGGCTTACTGTCGGTGCTGATTATATACCTGCCAAGAAAATTCTTGAGCTTACCCCTTTGGCGGAACAATTGGGCTATTCGCAGTTCTCTGTACCTGAGATCTGGGGACATGATGCCGTTTCACTGATGGCCAATTTGGCAACTAGAACCACCAAAGCGATTGTTTCTTCAGGAATTCTCAATATGTTCAGCAGAACGCCGGGTCTGATGGCAATGACTGCTGCATCACTTGATGAATTAAGCAACGGAAGATTTACATTGGGATTGGGGTTGAGCGGTCCGGCAGTTATTGAAAATTTTCACGGAAGGAAATTTGAATCTCCTCTGGAGCATACCCGAGATTTTGTTGCAATGGTCAGAATGCTTCTGAATGGACAAAGAATGAATTATGAAAGCAAAACATTGGGAAAGGTAAAAGGGTTCAAACTTTCTTTTGAGCTGTTTCGTAAGAATCTCCCAATCCACATTGCTGCATTAGGACCAAAAAACGTCAAGCTGACATGTGAAATTGCGGACGGTTGGATTCCAGTTATCATGCCTGCCAATGCGTTTGCCAAAGAAGTGGAAACTGTCCATGGCTATCTCGAGTCCTTTGACAAAGAGGTCAAAAATTTTGAAATCACACCTTTTGTGCTTACTGCCATTGGGGAAGAACCAGAAACCAAGATGTTGCTCCGTGGACATCTTGCCTATTACTTTGGAGGGATGGGCACATTTTACAACAACATGCTTCAACGCGTAGGCTTTGAAAAGGAAGCAAAGGAGATACGCTTGAGATGGCTTAATGGAGACAGAAAGGGAGCAGCAGAAGCAGTATCCGATGAACTACTCAAGGAGACGTGCGTGTTTGGATCTATCTCTCAAGCCAAAAGTAAATTAAACGAATTCATCAAGGCAGGAGCGACCCGGCCACTATTGTCTTTGCCGTTCGGTTGCCCTGAGGACTTGGCTATGAATACGATCAAGGCATTGGCCCCTAGAAATTAAAAGATCACACTAGCTTGTCTAATAACAAATTGAATATCTGACAATATTTACTGATTGTTTATATCATGCCACAATAGAAATATCATGTTTGAATCTTTATTTTTCTTGAAGTCCCCAATTGTTTTTGCACCAAGGACAGAGAAAACTTAGGCTGAGCCAATCATCGAGGTGATCATCATGGATTGGGTGGGAACAACTTGTGCATCTGCTATAGGGAAACTCATCAGAGATGACATCTCTGCATATGGAACAATATTCAAGAGAAGCATTGCATGAACGGCAGGAAGGAGCACCAAAGTTCGTTAAAGGCTGATTGCAGGATGGACAGGTTTTTTTCCTGATTCTCTTTTGGATTTGAGTTCTTGTCCTCTGTCCAATCCCGTAAGAATAAGCTTGAATTCTATTTACTCGATTTCGTAGCCATTCGGGATTGAGAATCATAATAAGCGTTGTGGGAAGAATCAGTAACAAAGTGCCTGTAATCAGGAGGATTTCATTAGTTGAAATG
>JALUTL010000248.1 GCA_027016475.1 Candidatus Heimdallarchaeota archaeon | reverse complement strand
ATGAATTTGCCCCCTTGATTTCTAAGGATGGTCATTTTTAGCAAGAGTTTTTCTCCCAGCTTATCAAACGTAAGGAAAAGTTTCCTCGGCTTAGTTTAGTTCATTGACTATTTCGAGATCAATTTTCGGTACATTGCAGAGGAAGCAATCCCTAGTCAAGGCATGATAACTTCGTGACCGCCGGCTCCACCAACGAGACTATCTTCAACCTTGAGGGATATGATTTCAATTATGAAGTCAATTGTAGAATTATCAAGGAGCAAGAATGATTTCCCAAACAGGAATTGGGCGGGAAAGGGTCAGAAATCGTTGCAAATCAAACGCTACAATACGGAACGGAAAGAGACACAGACATCATTGGCGTAATTAATATGCTTTAGAAACTAGTCCCAATGGGATGAGGAGTCAATGGAAATAGTCTTGCCAAGCTGTCTGAAGTCAGCTTCCTTCAGCAGATAAATCAGATCCTTAGGGAAACAGAATGATATCCAAACATCATTATTCTATAATTTGGCATTATGTCAAGAAGAGCGGACTATTTTCGACATCTCGTACAGAATCCAAGTGCAATTGAGTATTTCCAGATACAGTCAAACAAACAAGTTAAAATGGCCCTGCAATCATTCTTTGTTAACGCACCATGATGAACTTGTTCTTTGACACCAAATTCAACCATCCGAGTACAAGAATCCTTTCTTCCGTTTCAAGCAGATTGGAGGGAAAAAGAATTGTTTTGGGAATTACGGGAAGCATAGCCTCTTTCTTGGCACCACAGCTTGCGCGTGAATTGATCAGAAGGGGGGCTACTGTAATACCTGTAATGACGGAATCGGCATTGACCATGATTGGAAAGGATCTTATGTGGTGGGCAACAGGAGTTGAGCCGATAACCAAGGTGACAGGACGGTTGGAACATATAGCCTTTGCGGGGGTTATGAATAAGCCGGTTGATTTGATGCTGATATTCCCTGCAACAACCAATACTGTTGCAAAAATGGCTGCGGGAATTGCTGATACACCAGTGACTTTGATTGCAAGTTCGTTGCAAGGTGCGGGCATTCCAATTCAGGTGATGTGTGTTGCACATGAAGATTTGATCAATTCATCCGCAATTGAGGAAGCAATTGAAAAGCTCAAGGCAAGGGGGGTCAAATTCATTGAACCCATCAGAGAGGAGGGAAAGGCCAAGGTGCCACCGATTGAGGAAGTTGTTTTTGATGTCATGTCTCTTTTGACGCCTAAGCCAATGGAAGGATATCATGTCATAATAACAGGAGGGCCGACGCATGAACGCATAGACAATGTCAGGTACATAACCAATGGAGCCAGTGGAAAATCAGCCATTGCTTTGGCATTGGAGGCCAAGCTCTATGGAGCAAAGGTGTCTTTGATTTTGGGGCCTACGCATCTTCCAGTACCTCGGATTGTTACACCAATCTATGTTGAGAGTGCCGCAGACATGAAGGACAAGGTAATTGAATTGTTGGAGGGAGATCAGAAGACAATTGTGATTCTTGCTGCCGCAGTTGCTGACTTTAGACCGGAAAAGCAGTTGAAGGGGAAAACCAAAAGTGATATTGAATTGGATATCCACCTTGTGCCGACGGGCAAAATAAGTGATGAAATAAAGAAAAAGCGACCAGATTCCATATTAATTGTATACAAGGCCGAATGGGGAATCAGCCGAGAAGAATTGATACGGAGGGCACAAGAAAAAATGGAAAAAACAAACGCAGATTTGGCAATTGCAAATGATTTGTCTAAGGAAGGTGCTGGGTTCGGCGCAGATACAAATCAGATATTGATGATACGAAAAGATGGAAAGGTAAGGGAGATTAAAGGGCTAAAAACGACAATAGCCTATGAAATAATGCAACACCTGATAAGGAAAGAGATATTGAAGAGATAAGTATACACGCCCTTATGATGACACGTTGGTTTCATGAGGCAGAGTGCCAATGAGTAGAATCTGGAGCTCTGAAGGGCTAGTGTATGAACATCAATGCAACTCCGATTGTCATGATTGAAAAGCCTACACGCGGGATAAGTTGCAGATGTGCAATCAATTTGTTGACAGCGGCATCATCTTCTGTCTCCAATGCCTTCAAGACAGTATCAATTTCATTTCTCTCCAAAATCAGATGGAAGAGATATAGGCAGGTAATCGCCACAATTCCAATAGTGAACAGAATATTTACCAAAGAACTGTAAAAATAGGAGAAGTCTCCTTTGGCATAAAATCGGAGAGCGTAGATCCAACCTAGCGATACAGTCAAAAATCCGGAAACAGTTGCAGTTTTGAAAATTCTGGGGAATACTGTGCCGAGCACTTCATATTTGGTTGATTGAGTCATTTTCTTCATTGCTGGCAAGAGTATGAAATTGAGAAAGAAAACCATGCCCCACCAAGAGAAGCCAAATACTATATGAAATGCGCGAATCCATTGGATCGATCCTTGACCAACAACGGCTGTAAAAAGAATCAAAACGACCCAAACGGATATTTTTTGTCCTCCGAGAGAAAAATTTTGAAGTTTTTGGGATGGATACACAAGAAAATTAGGGTGTCCGAATATTTAACAAGTTTGATAGTTTCAAGTAACATGTGTTCTATTGTACTAATTTCGCAAATTAATTTACTTTTTATTGTAATAATGTTCGTTAAAATGTCCAATGTATATCTTATGGGCTAAGGGAAGCAGAAGTCATATTGACTCTGTGCCGTCTGTGATTTTCAATTACCCTTCTGATCTGCCAATAAAGAATGGTTGAAATGAGATAAAGGGAGGCAGTGGTAATTATGGGTATCCGAAAGCCAATGGAATCAACAACTATACCTCCAATTATATTTCCTATCGAAAATGAGACCTGCCAAGAAACCTGATTGAGAGCAGTTATTTTTGCCCTTTGAATCCGAGGGGTATATTCCATCAAAACAGCATTAGCGATTGGGCCGACGCCATTCATCACGGCATTGCGGATAACCAATGTTGAAAATGCAAGAAAGACTGGAGGATAGGTCGATAGAACAAATAGAAGAGTAACTGAAACCAATTGGTTGACAACAATCAGTTCAATTTGGCCGTATCGATCAGCCAAATTGGAAATAACCTTGCCCCATATGGCTGTAAACACTGACATGAATGCCAAAAGTAAGGAAAGACTTGAAAGATCAATAAAATAAATGTCAAAGAAAAAGCGAGGCAGATAGGGAATGGTAAAGCCTGCTCCAAACCCTATCACAACAGCACTTACCAAGGAAAGGAGGATTACAAACTTGGAAACCTCTGGAGAAGGAGTAATGGAAGAGATTTTTCTGCTACGTTCATCCTGTTCACTCAATGCATGCCGATCCCTCAGAAAAATCAACAGGATGATTGAAGCAATGGATGATGCAAAAAATGCCACCTCAATAAAGTTCTGGATCAAAGTTTTGTCAAGTGAATTGACACAGTAGCGTCCATGTTTTTGAAGAAAAAGTATCCCAATACACCACCCATAGCGCTGGAGGTTTCACTTAGCAGAAAATGTGTTCCAAATATTCTTGTTCTGTCATCTGTATTGACGGAGTCAGAAAATAGTGCATTCATTGCCGGACTGATTCCACCATATCCAATGGAGATAAAGATTTGACCCAAGAAAATATCCATCAATGAGTCTGCTGCAACTAGTAGCAACATCCCAATTAGTGACGTAAAGATGCAAGTAAATATGACGATATCCTTACGAATCCAATCAGTCAGTTTCGAGGAGGTCAGTGAGGCAATGTTTCCCAAAATGGAACTGATCCCGAGAATAAAGCCCAAATCGGAGTTAGAACCATTAATGGCATAGACCAACCATGTTGTTCCGAACCATAGAACGCTGAATGAAAATGAATTGAAGATGCTTGCTCCTAAAATTGCACGGACATTTGGATTTGAATAGCTCACTTGCAAGGTTTTGCTTTTCTATCCTTTAAATATTAATGTGGTGTCCGTTAAGTTTCAGGGACATCTTCATCCTTTTTGCCAAAAATCCCCTTTTTGATTGACTTTCCAAGAGACTTGGCACCATGGAATCCTTTTTCTCCAATTTCTCCAACGGATTCTCCCACTGAAGAAACTTTTGACCATATTCCTTCAGTGTCAATAAGATCCACCAAACCTTTGACTTGGTCTTTTGCTTGTTCGCCAAATGCAGAGGCTGAAGCCTTGAGATCTTCTTTAGAAAGAGTGTTTGAAATTTTGACTTTGTCCAAGAATGAAATGACATGTTCATTCAAGTTCATTTCTTGAGCTTTTCTTGAAGCAACCTCTGCAATGGTTTTTGGGGTAATTCCCTGAGAAGCCAACACGCTGTTGAGAATGAATACCAAGGCCATCATTTTGGGCCCGGTTACTGGAAGAATGCCCCAATCCTCACCAAATGATTTAGACATACCTTGGTTTACCACATTGCTTATTCCCTGTGCATTTCCTTTTGGCCCAACCAAATCGTTCACCATGGAGGAAGCCAAGTTTTTCATGATGAATTTGCTGATATCAGAACTCATTCCTTCGTACCTCGATTCGTGTTACTCGGAACAGATATTTTAGTCAATCCATTTTTCACTATAGAGATGTCTAGAAAATCTACGATCTTTTCTTTCGTAGCCTTTTGACTGCTGAAATGACACTGCTTCCAACAATAAGCACACCAATAACGATGGTATCTTCAGGAATTTGACCAAGAACGGCTTGCATAGAGAATCCTTCATTGTTGGGGGGAACTGCGTTGGAAATTTCATGTGTTATGGTTTGTGAAGCATATCCTACATGGCTACCTTCAAGAATCACAATGACTGTGATATTTACGTTCTTTGACGAGATGGGGATAAACAGCTCAGAATACTGCGTGGTAAATGAGTCCGACTGTGACCCGTTGATCAAAGTCAATTCATATGGGAGGTGAAGCAATTGGTTAGTTCTTGCATCTGTCAATACAATGGCAAGCAATAATGTATCATTGCCAAGTTCATATTGAATTGACACGTCAACAGGTACTGGGAATAAAGTAAATGCCACCGTAAAGCCTGCAGGCAATGCACTCGGGTGATATCGAGTCACCGAAACAATGATGTTGCCGACACCATCAACAGGCAATAGGAATGGAGATGTAAGCTCGGCATAATCGACATTTTTCATTTCATAGAACACCTTTCCATCAATTTTGAATGTCGCATTGTATCTTGCCTCTTCTTGAAGAAGATCGGAAACCTGCAATTCGAAGAGATCATTCCAATAAATATCATCTGCATACCCAGACAATGGAATTTCTATTGGAGAGATGGTTAGTTTTATAGGAATGGCAGTTTGAAGAATACCAGTGTTCTCGGCTACATATACCGTAAATGAATAATTTCGTGCATTCAGAGATGGGAGGGTGAATGACGCAAAACCGCTGTAGTCGGTTCTGGCAGTGAAATTGCCAAGGTGGGTTTGAAGTGTGACATTTGTATTTCTGAGGGGGAAGCTTCCAACATTAAAGCGCATTTGCAGTGTGACTGAAGTGTTGTACTTGAAATTCATATGAAATTCTGTTGTCTCAGCAGTGACGCTTGAAGGTGTCCATCCAAATTCGAATTCCACTTTGGATACTGGTTTATAGTAGATATCATTATCCACATACTCAATGATAATTTTGTGCTTTCCACTCAATCTGAATGCGAAGTTGATTGGATCTGAGGTAGTAATCTCAATGAATCCTTCATACCCTGACAACGGAGTCCATATCCCAAAATCATTCTTGTAGAAAACGATCCAATGGATAATGCCTCGAGTCACGATTCCGTCGTCTTCAGTTACAATGACAGAAATGGTTTGGTTTTGTCCAGGGCCATGGTCTACAGTAAGATCTTCATTCAATTGTATACGTGCGTCCTCCTTTTTCACATCGGTAATTTGTATAACAACAGAGCTTGGAGAAAACAGCTCAGATCCACCAAAATTCACCTTCATTGTATAGGTTTGTCCCGGAACCAAAGTATCGAGGACATTCACAAAACGGACATATCCAGTTTCATTTGTTGCACCTTCATAACTTATGTAAAGACCATTCTTGTCATATACTGTCAAGTTGATCATGGCATCTGCAATAGGCTGCCCTTTACCATTCTCAGTCAGGAGGAAAGTGAGATTCACACCATCAGAGTATACTACTGTGAAATATGGCAATGAGATCATAGCCAATGTTGATGCTTGTGAAATAGTCAAAGAAGTTTCAAGTGCAAGGTATTGGTAGATCGATTGATTTGAGGCCACATATCTCATCGGGAAAGTGCCGAAAGGCAAATCCGGAGTGACAGTGAATGACACAACACCAATTCTTGAAGTCCCTGTGGCAAATGTTTGCCATTCATCAGCCATAAATACCTGCAATTCTACTATGACTCCAGTCACAGCAGTTCCATCATTGTCAGAAATGCCAATTTGGATGGTTTGTGTTTCACCTTGCTTCAGGTTCAGCTTGGTGCCTGAAATAACCAATTTTTCTTTTTCGACCGTCAATTTGGCGGATATTGATGTAGGGCTTATCCATCCCTGCATCGGCACTTCGACTATCATGTCATAGACACCAGAGTTAAAAGTCGCATTTAGTGCAAATGGAGCAAACCCCGCACTTTGCAATGAAATCAAGTCTACATTTTCTGGAAGGGAGTAGTTGCCACTCATATTAACAATATCCTGTAATGTAGAAGCTCTGTTACCAAATTGATCTACGAACAAATTGTCAATTATCTGAATATACAGGTCTCCAACAATGAGAACAGAACCCCACAATGCAGAATTTCCTTCAACCACTACATAGATATTGACAAAGTAGTAGTCGGGGTATACCTGTTCTTCTGCTACAGAAACATTAATTGAAGGAAACAGTATGTCAAACAGTTCAATGGTTTCATTCGAAGCAGTCAAGTTCAACTGAGTGAATTCAACTAGCATGCTGTAGTCTGTAGCCACGGTATGAGCTGAAGACGAGATTACTTTCAATTGAATGGAATCCCTTCCCAATATGGCCACTGGAGACAAGTTGAAGACTACTTCCCCATTGGTTGTGATTCCCGAACCGACAACGTCCCACTTTCCACTGTTCCAGAACAATAAAGTCACATTGGTTTCATAGCCAGGGACGGTTTGGAGTTCCGGAGTTACACTAACCAAGAAAGCTGGGTCAAACGCACCAGTCAAGGTCAATTTTCCAGAAAACGAACTTGAAAGAGATTGAACCACTACTTTTGCTATACCGCTGAATTGTTTGTAGTTCCCATTTTGATCAGTCACCGAAAAGAAGATGCTATAATTTCCAATAGAATAGGGAATAAAGGAAGTTTGATAGATGCCGTTTGCATCGGTAGTTCCTTCACCGATAATGATATTGGTAAGTCCATCATTGTAGCTGATGGTTACCTTTAATCCTTGAATTACATTGTTGTCGTTATCTTTGGCCGTTATTCCAACAGTGCCATTGACATAATAGATCAATGTTCCGCTTTGGAATTCGACAGTCAACGTTTCTCTGTTTATTTGAAAGCTTTTCAGCAAAGTCTTTCCATAATAGTATTGATGGGAAAGAGTTGCCTGTATGCTTACAAGAGTTCCAGCAGGTTGGTAAAAAGCGTGCTCCAAGACGAGATATCCTGTTTCGTTTGTGTATCCTTGGCCAACAAATATTGTTTCAGCACCTTCAATTATTTCGACGACCACAAAAGCGCCTGCCACAAACGGATCATTTGATGAATTAACGAAAACAAAGATGTTTCCCTTGTCAGAATATACCAGAGTTGATGTAGAAAGACTTCCGTTTAATGAATGTTTGATGACTGGAATGGACAGAGAGGTGTTTGAGCTCTCATAACCAGAAACAGAATTGAACTGGATTTCAATCACCGCAGTTGAGATGTCAACCAAAAAGAGAGAACTGAAATGGTATTTGCCATTTGCATCGGTAATGCCAGAATAGGTCTGCCCAGCAACTGTAATCTGCAATTGGTATCCATCCAAGGCTCTGCCAAATTCATCTGAAAGCTTTACGGTGAAATTAAGGGTTTCGCCATAAATGGCCTTGGTTGGCTCAACTGTAAATATAACAGAAGTTGAAACACCCTTTACTTCAATTGAAGTTGAAGTCCAAGACCCATTATAGGTTAAATCACCGTCAAAGGATGCATTGAGAGTATAAACACCAGGCATAAGTCCAACAGGGAGAACCGAAGTTATGCGTCCATTTTGGTCTGACACTTCGCTCCATTTATATCCGCCCATAGTGAATGTTACAGGGTAGTTTGAGATTGCAGAGCCCAATTTGGTTTTCAGCGTTGCATTGAATGAAGTTTCTTCGCTGAAATGGTAAGAAATTGGTGTTTCTAAATCCAGTTGAGTCAAAATTTTGACAATGGTTATAGAGAATTGGACAGATTTGGCGAGATACTTGGAATCTTCCACGGTTCTCCATTCAAAGGTGTATGTCTTTGTTGTGGGCATGGAAAGATAAAGATCATAGGCAACAAAACCTGTTTGATTTGAGGTCAAGTCTGATGTGTTGACCTTGATCCATTTGGTGTCAAAATACCACAGCTCAACAGAAACATTTGGAAGCACTTCATTCTGCAAATTCCTCATCTGTGCAGAAATTTTGATAGTTTCTCCTTGATAGCCGCTATAGGTATCTGTTGAAACAATTACTTCGGTTGGTGCTACAGTGATAGATATTGTCTTTGTTGTCTTTTGATAGTACAGCCCAAGTTGGGGAATTTGTGGAAGGTTTTCAATTGACATTTCCAATACTCCAGTTTGAACCATTTTAACAGGAAAAACGACAATTCCACCAGAGCTAGTGGCGTTATAGAGTTTCCCCAAAAATGTCAGACGGAATGAATGGCCGTCGTCCACAGGCATTCCTTTTGTGTCATAGACGCTGAATTGGAGTTGATGCTGTAGGCTATATGAATATGTAGTTCCTGTTGTTAGGGTGATGGCCAACGGAAGACCAACATATCTGAAATACAATTTCCGCTCTGCAAATGTAAAATTTTCATTGCTTGCTTTTACTGTTACAGACATTAAGCTATTACTTAATTGGCTTGTCACGATGTATTCGTGATATTCGGAGGGAACAATCCAATTGAATATTGCATAGCCGTCTTGGTTTGTATAAACACTTTCCAGCGTCACCACTGTTGGAGTAGTTCCATAAATAAACTCCCATTTGACTAAACCGTTAGAGATTGGATTGTTAAGTTCATCAGACAGAAGAACAGAGAAGTTTCCACCGTGGTTGTAATAGACGATAATTGGATCCTCTTTGGTGCCAAGAGGCACTTGCTGTCCAGTTTGGTTGATAACACCTTCCCGAAGGATAAATCCTTTACTTTGGTTAATGTTTATGATGAATTCTTCACGCAGTGAATTATACAATTGATTCCCATCAAAAGCAAGAGCATATTGCTTGCCTCCCACTCCGGGGTTATCAAATTCAAATGTGTAGTTTCCACCTTGAGTTGTTTGTTCATTGATTGGTATCCATGAAGAGGATGTACTATTATAGTATTCCAAACGAACCGAGGCATCCACTGGATGTCCGGAAGTTGTCTCCAAAATGCCAGACGCACTTATTGTTTCATTGATATATTCGTAATCTGGGAGTTGGTTCGTGTAAAAATCCAAATATCCTTTGCTGATGACGATATCAACGTCTTTTATTGGCGTAGTGTAGATGGATGAATTATGCTCCAAATAAACATAGGCCGGGTACGACCCTACACTTCCATTGTGCAGAAAAACAAACGTAAATTTGCCCAATTGATCTGTTGTGGTTTGGTTTATCTGCACTCCATCATACCGGAATAATGTAATGCTTTCTGAAGAGAGTGGATCGCCCCCGGTATTTTGCAAAGATCCAGATATTTTTATGTAGGTTGATCCGTTGATTGGTCCAGAATTGTAGTAAGCTGTCACAGGATCAACTAAAATCTGTCCGAAGGGTTCAGTTATGTTCATCTTTGAGTATTCGAACATGTAAATTCCTTGATAACTGCCAGAAACTTTTATTTCGTAAGTTCCAACGGTATCCATTGCTTGATACAAAGAAGAGGCAATACCACCTGCATCAGTTGTGGCTGTACCAATATTAACCCAAGATTCCGAGGCTTTTTTGTAAAATTCAACAGGAATTCCTTCGAGAGGTAAGCTTCCGTTGAAAAAGGAAGCTGATAGAGTAATTTCTGTTCCATACATTCCACTAACACTCGGAAAATCAATTGTGAATTCATGGTAGGATTGGATTTCTGTTTTGGCTATGTCGATGGAAGGGAGGAAGTATGGACTATATCCTTCATAATATGCCATAACCCAAACTGTTCCGATTTTTGAAGGATACCAAACATATGAAAAAGATGATATCCCACTTGATTGGATATGCTCCACATCAGCGGAAATCAATGTGAAGGCAAAATATCCAAAAGAGAGATCCGACTCGTTGTTTATGGTTATGGGGCCTGTAGAGGCCAATGGCACAGTCAATGAATTTTCCGCTGCGTTATTTCCTTCGTTCAGCCTCAAGGAATATGTGTATCCCTGCTTCAATAGGTAAGTATCCTGTGTATAAACATTTCCAACTGTCTGAAGCGATCCAAAAATAAGCCAAAGTGAGGCACTTTTTGCAACCATCTGATTTGCCTCCTCACGATTGATTTGTCCTACAATGATTGGATTATCGTTTTCATAAAGCACCCATTCCAAATATCCGGCAGAAGTTACTGCGGAAACAGGAATTTGAAATCCAGAAACGGTTGTATTTTCTTGCTGTGTCCATTGGATCCGTGGCTGTTTATAGGAGATTGCAGTACCGTTTGAAGCAGCGCCTAGATTTTCTATTTCTTGTATGGAATAGATTTTAACGATTCCCACAGGGTTTGATGAACTTTCCAAGTTAGTTACCGACACATTGAGTTGCATAGCAACATTTTCCATTCCGGTTTTTTCTACTTCAATTACGGTTTGTGTTTTGAATCCATGAACCATGACCTTA
>JALUTL010000247.1 GCA_027016475.1 Candidatus Heimdallarchaeota archaeon | reverse complement strand
GAAATCTAGATTTGAAATATATTGCGAAGCGAATTTCCCTCGGCTTTTTTCATAAACTGGCTGAATAAGATTTAGTTTAACATTCTCCCATTCTGGAAATGCAAAATTGATATCATCAATGACTTCATGAGCAATGGAGTAAAAAGCAGCATAGCTTTCGAACATGATGGAAATGAGCAGTTCCCTTGGCACCTGACGAGATAATGACCTCAGAATGCGCTTGTAAAGATTCTCCAATTGCCGAATATACAGGGCTGAGGTTTTTGAATTAAATCCTTCTTGATTTCCCTCAATCGGTGCTACAACCTGCAAAGTTTTTCGTTTGGGATTGAAATAGAACCTGGAAGGGTATTTTCTGGCCAGATTTTTCCAATTTTGAGAAATAACCTTCCAAAAGGTATTCCTCAATGAATTTCCTGAAAAGTTTGTTAATATCTTGAAATAAAGCGAATGCATGAAACCTATAAGAATTGGAAGTGGTTTTGAGAGAGAAATCGTATTTATTTCATATTTTGCCAGAATATATTCCAAATGCGGCACTTCTATAGGCTTGGAAAGAATGTCTTTTGCTCCAATGGCGACCAAAGGTTGCAATTCCTCCTCAAAACCTAAAGAGGTCATAATTATGACATAAAAATTTGGATTAATAGACAGGATTCCTCTGAGTGCATCAGCTATTTCCATATCTTGGAGCGTAGAATCCAGAAATATGATATCCGGTCTTTCATTTCCGATGATTCTGAATCCATCTTTTGCACTGTCACTAGTCCCGACAATGTCATAATCCATTTCTGTCAAAACGTCCATCAGCATCTCTCTGACAAATAATGAATCGTCAATGATCACAATCTTTGGCCGATTGACAGAGAAATGCTCCATGATACCGCCTTTCAGTTCTCTCTTGATAATATTCGTATAAGTGTGTATTGATGATATTTTCTCTATGTGCTGAAACCCAAAGAATTCATGAGTGAGTTCTAATAGGTTGCTTCTTCTCCCAGTGCCTCTTCTATTCTCAGTAATTGATTATATTTGGCAACTCGTTCAGAACGTGCAGGGGCTCCTGTTTTGATTCTTTCAGTACTCCAACCTACTGAAAGGTCTGCAATTAGTGTATCTTCGGTCTCCCCTGATCTATGTGAAACCACGACTCCCCATTGCTGGCTTTTGGTTAAATCAAATGCACTTTTCGCTTCTGTCAAAGTTCCAATTTGATTGATTTTAAGAAGAAGGTAATTCATAGCTCCATGCTTGATCGCCATTTGTATCCTTTTCACATTGGTGACTGTCAAATCATCACCTACCACTGCCCTGCCATCCCCTATTACCATGGTCAATTTTGCAAAGGCTTCAAAATCATTTTCTTGGAAGGGATCTTCAATTGAGATTAATTCTGGAAATTCATCTATCAAGGAAAGATAATAATTCAGTAACTCTCCACTATCCAACATTTGACCGTCAATACTGTATTTTCCCTCATTGAAAAATTCAGAGGCAGCAGCGTCTAGGGCAAAGAAGAAATGTTCTCCGGTTTCATAGCCCGCCATTTCTATTGCCTGTTGAAGAGACGTCAATGCCTCTTTTGAAGTGTCCATTTGCGGTGCAAAGCCTCCTTCGTCTCCAACATTGATTGAACTGGCGCCGTACCTATGCTTCAAAATCTTTTTCAGATGTTGATATACTTCAGCAGAAGCCCGAAGAGCATCATTAAAAGTTTCAAAGCCTTTGGGGACAATCATGAATTCCTGTATTGCAAGCTTACCGCCAGCATGCTTTCCTCCATTGATGACATTCAACAGGGGGGTAGGCAACCGTGTGCCGTTACCCAAATACTTGAACAGTGGAATGCCAAGTGAGCTTGCCGCTGCTTTAGCAGCAGCGCCAGAAACGGCCAATAGTGCATTGGCCCCCAAATTTGATTTGTTCTCAGTTCCATCCAATTCCAACATCAGATTGTCCAAAGAAAGTTGATCAGTTACATCAAGGCCAATCAATTTTGGTGCTAATTTTTCCCGGATATTGTAAACAGCTGTTTTCACCCCTTTTCCAAGGTATCTAGATTTATCGTTGTCCCTTAGCTCCAAAGCTTCATGAACACCGGTTGAAGCTCCAGAGGGGACTGCAAATCTTCCGAACCCCTTTGCAGTATAGATTTCGCATTCTACAGTGGGATTTCCCCTCGAATCAAGAATTTCTCTTGCTTTGATACGCTCAATAGCTGTCATTGTTTTCAACCTCAAATATTTTTCAGAGAACCCATTCTCTTACTTCAGCCTGTGATTTATCCGCCAGTTCAGAGAGCTTTTGTGCGTGCTCAGTTATTTCTTGGAGGGATGCGGCCTGTTCTTCAGCTGCTGCGGCTGCTTCTTCTGCTGAAGCGGCAGTGTTCTCTGCAACACCAGCAATTTTATCTACTGCATCAATAATCTCTTGGACTGCATTGCGAATGTTTTCTCCAATGTTATCAGTCATTTTGCTAATCGATGCTGCCGCATTCTTGGATTCAATGGACAACTTTCTTACTTGATCCGCTACCACACCAAATCCTTGTCCGCTTGCACCAGCACGAGCTGCTTCAATGGCCGCGTTTAGTGAAATTAGATTTGTCTGCTCTGCGATGTCCAGAGTTATATTTGAGGTAACTGAAATCTTTCGAACTGAATCTTCCACTACCTCTACAACACGGTTTAGAATTTTAGAGATTTCTTCGATCTGCCGAACCTGTTCTGCTGCTCCTTCAGCAATATTCTGAATCGTCCCGGTTACTTCTTCAGTTGTCGCAGCAACCTCCTGACTTCCTGCTGCCAGTTCTTCAGCTGAATCTGCAAGTTCAGTTGACGTCTTCTTGATATTCGAAATAACAGTTCGAATGACGTTTGCAAGTTGTCTGTTGGCATGGACTAAACGGCGGACTTCTCCTATTCCTTCAGAGTACCTAACATCAACTGACAAATTTTTTTCGGAAAATTCTGTAGCTTGTTTTGCAACTACATCAAGGGGCTTTACAACCTGATGTTCGAAGTTCAGAACTAATTGCATTGCACCTAGAAGAACTATCCCCAAAGTCAAAAAGAGCACTTGGGAGTTAGAAATCGAATCAGTTGTTGTCAAAATAAAAAACAAGACTGCAATTATAGCGTAAGACGTAAGCGTATACACAATCATGACTCTTTTAGACAAGGAAGACCTAAACGATAACCTTTCAACTAGTTTAGCAATAAGAGGAAACTTTAATCTTGGAAACACAAAAACTAGGAACGCAGTAGCTCCCGATAGGTACATCCCGAGTTGAACCAAAAAAGGGATGATAGTGTCAACAGTAAATTCTGGTGTGGCCATGCATCAACTTTGATACAAGGGAATTTATTTCTTCTTGCCTCAAGTTTGTAAATTTAATTGAAAATGTCTAATTTTTGACACAATATTTCGTATGGACATTCAGTGCCTTGCAAACTTTCGTTCTTCATAAAGGAGGATTTGTTTGACCAATTCCACGAAGGCCTCTTGAATGTTTATTCCATCCTTTGCTGATGTTTCAATATATTGAACCGTAAAACCGACATGTGTTGTCTGTCTGCTCAGATTTTCTGCAAGTCGTTTTCCTTCTTCAGGTGATATCTCCCTTTTTTTGTCAATTTTGTTTCCAACTAAGAGAAACGGAATGCCACGATTGGTGATTCTAAAAAGCTCCCGCAACCAGTGATCCAATTTCATCATCGTCTCTCGTCTAGAT
>JALUTL010000246.1 GCA_027016475.1 Candidatus Heimdallarchaeota archaeon | reverse complement strand
GTAATGATGTGTGAATCCGTCTTGTCAATGATGTCAAGAGCATTTTTCAAATAGTTGATGGCATTTGTGCGATTGCCTTGAAAGTTGATTACTCTTGCAATATTTTTTATCGTGGTTGCAATGGCAATGTTGTTGCTGATTTGAACAGCAATTGTAAGGGATTTTTGATAGTATTCCAAGGCGGAAGGAATTTTTCCAACCTGAAAAAACACATCACCAATGAGATTATATACAGGTTGAAGTATGAATTTGTTTCCAGATTGTTCAAAGAGATCGAGTGCTTTTTTGTAATAGATTTGGCCCTCAGTATATTTTCCACGAGCATAATCTAGATTGCCCTGCTCAAAGTACACCTGACCCAAAAAGAATCTGTGTTCCATTTGCTTGCATTTTATTTCCAATTGCCTTAGCAACGGTTGGGCTGCATCAAAATCTCCAATTTGAAGTAAAAATTTGACGAGGCTTAATTTAACTCTTACAAAGTCCAATTCATGTTTTGATTCTTTTGAAACAAGCTGGGCTTGCCTAATCAACTGCATACCCAATTCCAAATTGCCAGTTTCCCTGCAGATATCTGCGTGATAAACGATAGATTGGATTTGGTAATGGACATTCCCCGCCTGTTTGAATATTTCTTCGCTCTTTTTGAAATAATTGATTGATTCATTCAGATTTCCTTTATGGTAACCTATAATCCCAAGTAGCAACAATAAACGTCCTCGGAACAGCGAGATTTTCGTGTTTCTCATGTGTTTGAGTTTTTCCTTTGCTTCTCCTATGATACTTAAAGCTTCATCAAAATCCCCCAAAAAAGTAAGGATATCTGCTTTTAGAATGAGTGCCTTAATTTGTAATATTAAATCAAGCAGTTGATTGAGGACTTTATCGATCAAGTTAAGTGCTTCATCCTTGTTTCCCTGATCTGAAAGAATCTCTGCCTTCAAAAGTAACAATTCGTAAGATGTATCCACTGATTCACTTTTTTGAATTTGGGAGATATGATTCAGAACCAGACGTGTTTTGCCTTGACGATAATAGTTGCTCAACTCCTCCACAGTCAAAGGCATAGTTATCATTATTCTGTAAATTTTATGATTTTAGAATTTTTCCACTTTGATGCAGTTTTTCACTCTTCACTACTGAAGAACATTATTATTTTTACAAGCTTCATTATGACACCCTGTTGTTTGGGATGATCGAGCAACTTGCTTAGCTCTTCGAGACCGACCCATCGAACTTCACTATGATCCGACAACTGAATTTCGGGATCCTTATCGACAGGGAAACAAAGGTAATTTAACAAGAGATACGGCTCTGAGTTTCTTTCCATAGTATAGGCTTCAAGTAGGAACTGGATTTTGATATCGATGCCTAATTCTTCTAAAATTTCTCGTTTCAACTCGCCTTCCAAATCATTTGGATCTTCTACCCTACCCCCTGGGAATTCCCAGATGGGAGGAAGCATATCCTGAGGTTTGCGTTTTGCAATAAGCACTTTTCCTCTATTTGCAATTACCGCGGCAACTGCCAATTTGTACATCATCACATTGTATTGCCAACACTTCCTTATTTGTCTTCTTCTTGGAAGACGAAAGAATTCATATTTAGACAAACTGATAAAAGGACTAATGATAAGCCAGAATATGAACTACTCAACATGGCTATTTGACGGAGATGGAGTACTATATATTGAAAACAAGATTTTGGGTGGAGTTACTAGGTTATTGAAGTATCTTTCAGACACTGGCAAAAGGTTTGGTTTAATTACGAACAATTCCACCAAAACGTTGAACCAATATTTGTCGCGATTACATGGCATGGATCTTCCATTTACAGAAACTAACATTTTGACATCTGCTTATGCTTCAACCAAATTCATCAAAGGGGAAAAGGTGTATGTTGTGGGAGAAGAGGGGCTAATCGACGCGTGTAAACGGGGAGGATTTGCAATCGTTTTAGACCGTTCGCAAAATGCCGATGCCGTTGTGGTAGGAATGGATAGATGTTTTGACTACGACAAGATGAAGATCGCCATGTATCACGTTTTGAATGGGGCAAAGTTTATTGGTACAAACCCAGACAAGAACTTTCCCAGCGCGGAGGGATTAATACCGGGGGCAGGGGCCATGATATCGGCTATTGCATCAGCCGCAGAACGAGCTCCAGACATTATTGTAGGGAAGCCCGAGCGTTATATGTTCGAGGAAGCCATAAAGATGCTTGGAGGTACAAGATATGAAGCAGTTATGGTGGGAGATAGGTTCGAAACAGACATTCTAGGAGCTCACCGGTATGGCCTTGATACAATTTTGGTAAGGACAGGGATAGGAGCCAGATATTCAGACCATGATATCGAGAATTGGCAGAAGGAATTTGGTTGTCCAAAATATGTCTTTGATAATATGGATGAGCTTTTCAAAGCTTTAATTTCATAAGAGATGCAGTTTCTTACAATTCATTTCAAGCAAAGATTTATAACTCACTTAAATAATACGGAGTGCATGTATTTTTTTTTCCGATTGGTGATTTCGGTTTGATTTTTCCGGTGCCCGGAGGTTTGCATCCTGTGAAACTCTTAATTACATCAACAATTTTCCTTGCCATATTCTTGGATTCAATTTTAGGCGGATTAATTGTACTTTCTGTTCTGAAAACATTAAGCCCTACACCCATAGAATCAAGCCTTTTCTATCTTATCATCTTTCTTGGACTATTTACTGTAGCTGTGGTGTGGTATTTTATGATGGAATTTGTTGACACCAAACTATTGCAGTTTTTAGGCGCATTGTTTTCCGTTTCTATTTTTGCTATAGGCTTAATGCACTTTAGTTTGATCACGAATTCATTTCCAATATTTTTGGTAGGAGCTTATATGGCCTCCGTTGTAATTTATCTGAGCCTCTGCGCTGCATTTTTGGTAATCAAACGTCATAATTTGGACAATCATATCCATGAAATTTTTGCGGGTGGTTTTATAGTCGCTTTTCTTTTAGCAAGCATTGTTGCTCTAATTACACGATTTATTGCAACCTTCCAAGTAAATTTGGCTATAGCAGAAACCGTCTTTGTTCTCTTCTATTTGATGTTTTTGACTTTTCTTTGGCAACTTATCAACAAAAACTCAAGCAAAATCATTGAATACAGAACACTAGTCTCCAAACTTCAAGGGTTCGAAGATGAAGGAAATTTTCAGCCGAAGTATATACTTACGGTCGGAATTGTCTTTACATTGAGCGGAGTCATTCATTTTTCCTTAATCAGTATAAATTTTTCCACCTTCGAATTGCGAGGAGTAGCTTATTTAATTAGCATGTTTGTGTTAACAATCACGTTGTACATCGCTGATAGGCTAGGAAACTGGATTTTGCTTTTTTCATCGATTTTGTTCACGATAGTTTCAATTTTTGGCCTTTTTTCCTCTGAGAATCTTTTGTTCATGCCTATGGAAATAGCAGGTTATTATCTATTGCTTGCATTTACTTTTTCGACTTTCGGACAAAAGCTGAGCTTCCGCAAATTCAAATATATAGGATTCCTGATTTTCTTGGTTTTAGCACCAAATTTTGTCACTCCCTTTCTCCTTACTGCATTGGAGACAAGTGAAAGTGTAATTCTTATCATTTCTGTATTTCTGGCATTTCTTTCAGTGGTTCTAGCTTTTTCATTGATTATCACATCTCCGGATCCTCCGTTCATGTATCAGATCAGCTATACAGTCAATTCAGATAAAAAGAGTAATAA
>JALUTL010000245.1:4366-11174 GCA_027016475.1 Candidatus Heimdallarchaeota archaeon | reverse complement strand
TCTACTATGAAGAGGACGAGGAGAAAGAAGACACCTTTGAAGAAGGAGATCTGGAAAGCGAGTTTGATGTGATTTTTGAGGATGAGGAAGATTGGGGCCTTGACGAAGAGGATGTTGAAGATGATGAGATAGAGATCGTCGTGGATGAAGGAGAGTTTTATGTTGAAGATTTGAACGATCCGATTGATGATTATGACGTTGAAGTAACCGTTGAAGAAGAATTTGATGATGAGGATGATGAGTTCGACGATGAGGATAATGAGGATGACTATGATGTTGTAGTCATAAACGAAGATGAGGATTGGGAGGAGGATGAAGAAGATGAAAATGATGAGTTGGATTTCGTCTCAATTTAGTTTTCCAATGAAGAGCTCTCTAATTTTTCTTTACGAATAAATCGGGGAAGGGAAAAGCCCAAAGATGCCAAAGCAAGTATGGACAAGGCTCCGTTGAAGCTGGAATAGAGAACATTAGGTTGGCTTTCACCCGCACCAATTGACAAACAGCTAACTAAAGCCAGCGGTAGTAAGAGTACTTTGCTTTTCATCATCATCATCTGGATATCTCACCCTTTTAAAATTTTCCACATTCAAGCAGGCAACGAATCGATTTGCTACCTTTGCACGTCCAAATATGAGCCATATATGTCCCACAATAGCCGTACTTTTGCTTCGTCATTCTGGATTTTTTCCATTTGGTCTTCCAACCCGATTTTCACGATCAGCTCTCTGAATTTTGAAAGGTTAGATTTGAGATGCAGATGCAATTGCAAATAGATGGATCTTAATTCTTCCAACATTTTTGGATACGGAACTGACTTTCGTGCAACAAGATCCATTTTTTCTTCGACAAGGGATGTAAATTTTGGAGTGGTGACATCTGGCCAAATCGGTTCCAATGCAACTATCAGCATTCTGCCCCACAAGGTTGACACCAATCTATTTTTGTGTCGAGACACATAATTACGCTCTTGGAGCTTCTTGATGATTTCAGGACGAGAACTTTTAGTGCCAATGTTCAGTTTTTCCATCTGTACAAGCAAGCTACTGTCAGTTAAACGAGAGGGAGGTTTTGTTTTTGACTTGATCTTGGCAACTTTCTCAACAGGTAATTGTGTTCCTTTTTGAATGTCAAAATAGACCGCTTCCTCCAATTTGACCCAGTTGTGTGCATGTTTCCACCCAATTTCAACAATGTTTTTCATTGTTGCTCCGAATTGTTCCTGATTGATCTCAGCTCTGATTTTGACAAGCTGGTATTCATAGTCCATCATGAAGTGAGAGATGTAGTAACGACAAATGATATCCCATGTGCGGAATAGTTCAGGAGTCAATGTTGCCACATGTTTCATTTCACCAGTCGGATGAATTGGATCATGATCCTCTTCACCTTTTCTTTTGCCATTGCTTCTGATTTTACGTTTGTCTGGAACTTTTTGGATGATATCGGCATAGACAGGAAGTGTTTCAAGGGAGTCAAGGATTTCAAGGTGTTTGAAATCATCTGAAAAACGTGTATTTTCAGTTCTGGGATATGAAATCAACTCCTTCAAATAAAGTTCTTCGAGATAACCTAATACTGTAGCAGCAGGTTTCTTGAGAATTTTCGACAGAAGTGCTACAGCAGCAGTGGTATTTAGTGGAATGGGAGGTGTTTCCTTTTTATGCTCAGAAGTTACATCGTTCACAGACGCAACTTTTGCACCTTTCATCCTTTCCAACACTAGGTTGGCAAAGGTTTCATCTGTAAAAGGTTGATTGACATGATTGGCCACTATTTTTGAATCCTGTATTTTTAGTGTACCCTGTACAAGCCAATGGTCGGTTGTTTGGAATAGTTCATGTTCCATATCCCTCTGTACGATCAGACGAAGTGTAGGAAGCTGTACCCGTCCCAAAGAAATGACTTTTACCTTTGATACTGCTCTAGCTGCAATAGTTACCTCTCGCGTGCCTGCGAAGCCCAACCATGCATCCGTAAAGCGTCGTCCCAAAACAGCCAAAGCTAAATGGTCATCCCATGGTCGAGGGGAAGAAAATGATCGTAAAATTTCAGATTTTGTCAAAGAAGCATTCCATATGCGTCGTACACCAATTTGGTTTTTCTTTACCAAGGGCTCAAGTATCCTTAGTGCTTCCCATGCAATATTGTCCCCTTCCGAATCAGGATCAGTGGCCAACCATAACTCATCCTTTCCTTCTAGGGATTTTTTTAAAATCGGTACATATCGCCTATCGTTTACTATTTTAAGTGCTTTGGGATTTTTCACCAATTCTATCGGGTCGCATTCATTCCAGCTAAACCCATTGCTGTTTTCAATTGTTGTGATATGGCCAGCAAGAGGAAGAAATGTAAAAACCAAAATTGAACCGTCTGCCATGCGCCAATTGCCAGTATAAGTATAGATGTATTTGGCCTGCTTTGTGGAAGAGAATGAACCGCAAAGAGCTTCGGCAAATTTTTTTACTTGGCTGGCCTTTTCGCCGATTACAAGTATCTGCTTCATTCAGCAACCAAATGCAAATGGGACTTATTTAACTCAAGGGATAGTTTCTAGAACTATTTAGATATGAAGCAGAAACAGCATAAAGTCCATTGTTTTACAATTTCGAGGCAGAGACCTCCAGCTTCAAGAGTTTATTTATGGAAGAGTTTAAGTTGCAGGGTGGTGGAAGAAAATCAAGAAGCTAGGTGATATTGCCATTTCAGACTTTATTGATCCGAATTTTGCGAAAGTGATAGAAAATGAACGCAAACGATTGCTAGAGCAACAATCATGGCTCCGCAAATGGAAATCAATAATTGATGACTTGCCTCCTCTCCCACAATCACCATGGAAAGAAAAAAGTTTACGGCAACACATTCCCACTAAGTTTCCCAAACTGATGAAAGTCGGTGCAGTCGATGGAGGGCTATTGCAGGAAGAGTTAAGAGGATTTGATTTAGCCCTCACAAGGGCAGTAGTACCAATCTTTAAAGGAGTAGGTCGTGAGGTAGAAGTGGAATATTACCCCGAATTTAGTCCAAAACCAACAATCCAGTTCTTTCCCTCATTCCCTATGCGCCAAGACTTTTCCAAAGTGTCTACACTCCTGCGACTGAAAATGGAATATAGAATGGCAAAAGAAGCAATCAAAGAGTATAGGCTGAAAATTCTTTACATTGACGGATCCATTTATCCACTGAAGAGCGATTTGCCAATGGAAAAGTCTAACAACCAATATATTTCAGATCTCGAAATTGAGGTAAAAGAGACCTATTTGCAACTAATTGATACTGCGATTGCAAATGAAACAGTATTGGTTGGGGTAGTCAAAGATTCAAGATCTAGAGACTTGGCATTCCATTTAGCGGAGACAATTGTTCAATGGCTCAAGGACGGGCATATCAATAAGGATTGGATAAAGGGCTATCGCAAGGTAATCACACAAATTTTGGATGTTGATTTGGCAAGCATCATATTAAGTCAGGCAGAAAGAGTTGCATGGTTCCAGATACCTACACCATTTTGGATGCCTCTCTCCCCACGGATTGAGTTTATGGCGACTTACATAAAAACCATTGTAGATGACGTACCCTTGAGAGTTGAGACATTGGTTCCTCAAAACCATGAATGGTTTGACTTGCATTTGGATTATGCCCTCGCAGGATTGTATCTAATGGGGCAACACGGATTGGGGACGGCTGTACCATCCATCATTATTGAAGCTGATGAAAGGGCAAAGCTCAAAACAGAGTTGATTGACGCAGTAGTGGAACAAATAGCAGTGATGCTTGGCATGCCTGTCGAATACCTGAAGAAACGTCGATTTTTCACGTGGAATCTGGATTGATCACTTTTCCTCTTTCTTTTTGCTTGTTCGTAATGCCAAATCAAAATAGTCTTGATAGTTCATCATCTCCACTCTTTCTTTCAATGACAAATTCCTTCTGATGGTGTTGTCGATTTCTTCCAACTCATTTTCAATCAGCTTTCTCAAGTTATCTATCTGAAGAAGGTGGAATGAAAGCTTCTTTTCGTCTGCAATTTTTTCGGCTTGGTCAAGAAGCTCATAGGCCCCCTTGAGATCAAGATCCAATATAGAAAATTTCACCTGCAAAAGCAATGAATTTACGATCAAGGTATAAGAGCCCTGTGCATTTGCCAAATGGTAGATCTGTTGGGTTATGGACTTTGCTTTTTCAAAGACTTCCTTGTTGGATACACTTTTCAGTTGATCCACCAGCAAGTTGCAATATTGGATAAGGGCAAACACTTTCGTTTCATAAGGAAGCGATTGGATATCCAGGACTTCCTCAAACAAGTTTTCTGCTTCTGCCTTGTCTTTCCAAGTGTCCTGTTTCATCAATATCAGTGCTTCCATCAGCTTCACGTGATGAGGGGTAATTTCACATCCATGTTCACTATCTCTTGCCAATAAAATATCCATTTCTTCTTTTGCTCTTTTTGGGTTGTCCAGCTCTAATGCGTTTAGACCAACGTAATAATGAATTTGGCATGTATCAGAAGTGAGACCGTAACGGTCTATGAGATCCATAGCCTTTGTCAAATTGCCTAGGGATTCCTCAAAAAGACCTTGATTGTAGTTTAATACACCAAGCGTAACATATGACTTAACGATTGCTTCTTGGGTATCATCAAAATCAACTCCCTCCCGTAATTTTTCCTTTGTCAGCATCATGATTTCATAGCATTCTTTGAATTTGCCTTGCTTCCATAAATCCCCTAATTGGAGGATCCGATCTTTCAAATTAACTATATAATCCCTTTTCTGGATGCTGGTCTCCAAAGCTTTCTCTGCGAATTCCAAAGCAGTGTTGAATTCCCCTAGGAGAAGTTTGATTTTTGTTCGGAGAATCAATGCTTCAACATCATCCTTTTTTGGAATATCAGCACTATCCAGAACAGCGGCCGCTTCTTTGAGCATCCCTTTCTCAATAAACTCTTTTGCCCTTACAAGAGCACTCATTACCTGTCATTTTTTGAGTTAAATTAAAATCCTGTTTACCAGAAAACAAAGATTCGCGGAATTATTTGAGGATTTTTATGTATCGACAGGATTATTGGCTGTCCTCCTCTTCGTTCAAGAAAAAGAAGTTATACAGAAAACCTGCCAGCAATCCTCCGAGTATGGGACCGATCCAATAGACCCAATGATTGGCAAAATCAAAACTCACCAAAGCTGGGCCAAAGACTCTTGCAGGATTCATGGCGGCACCGGTCATTGGTCCTCCAGCCAAAATGTCAAAGCCGACTGCACCACCTATGGCGAGTCCAAATATTTGGTCAGGAGCACGACCGTCGGCAGCCATTGCCCAAATTATAAAGACCAAGAAGAAGGTCAATATTAACTCTAAAAGCACCGCTGAGCTCAAGGGATAGCCGTCTGCCACATGAGGGAATCCAAGGGTGCTGGGTGCATCCTTCATCTCATCCGTTCGTAAAATCAGCAAAAGTAGGCCGGCAATAATTGAACCAATTAGTTGTGAGAAGATATAGAGAAGTCCGTCCATACCTTCCATTTTCTTGGTTGCGACAAAAGACAGCGTAACAGCAGGGTTATAATGGGCTCCGCTGAATCGCCCACCAAAATAGACCATAAAAGCCAAGACAAGGAAATGAGCCATGGCTACACCAAGCAGATCCAAATTTCCTAAATCTGCCTGCAAAACGGCAAGTCCACCAATGAACACTAAACCGAAGGTTCCAATTGTCTCTGCCATCAATGCTTGTTTTGATATCATTGAATCAAGTAAATAGATGCCTCATTTAACTCTGTCTTGGAAAAAATGAATCATTTCAGCCATTTGCACTGGATTTGCACACCGCCTTTGGGGAAAAAACTTTTGAATAACGAAATTAATTGACTTTAGAAATGGATTTGGACAAAAATGATGATCCGTTGAAGGAAGAATTGCTTAAGGTCAAGGGCTTCGTCGGACAAGTAAAAAAGAAACAGATCCCTGTAGGTGATTTGGAAGAACTGTTGAATTATATCAAGAACAATAGAAAGCGCTTCAATGATGAAATCCCATTTTCGGCAATTGCAAAAGACCTTAACTTTGATTTTGAAGAAATTACAACGGGCATTCTGCAACTTATTCTTACAAAGGAAATAATCGGATTTATCAATGATAAAGAGACTGAAGACAAGTCAGATGATATATTGATTCTGAGGGACCAACATTTGGTGGACAAAATGAATCAGTATAGGATTGAATAACTAAAGATCGACAAGCCCAGGCAGAGTATCATGGGTTTTTGCGTAAATGGTTTCATAGATGAATTTTAGTGCCATTACGTCCTTTACATTATATTTAATCATGACTTTGCGAATTTCTTCGTTGAGCAATCGATAGTCATAGGCCAAAGCAAACGCATAGGCCAACTTTTGGTAAGATCTACCATTGATTTTCTTTAAACGATCAAAAAGCTCCTTCACTACTGGCTCCTCCTTAAGCTGTTTTTCATAATCTTCATATCCCAACAGGCTGCTTAATTTCTTCACACTGAAACCTACAGGAGAAATAATTGCTCCTTTCAGCTCATTCATTAGATCTATATGCCTAATTTGGTCAAATTGGCTTTTCCATTCATTGGCAATTTTGAGCGCTTTTTTCAAGCATCGCATGTCAAAGTTGTTTCCAGATGATGAGACCAAAATTTTGTCGCTATGTTCATCAAGGAAAGTTGCGATTTTCCTTTCAAAGTCCTTTTTTTTCTTTTTGAAAATTGAAGTAGGCTCTCCATTAGTAGTCATGAATGAGACCAGAAAAAGATTATGGGCTTTTGCGCTTACCTCTATAT
>JALUTL010000245.1:0-4356 GCA_027016475.1 Candidatus Heimdallarchaeota archaeon | reverse complement strand
CTATATCAAAGTACAGGATTTCCGTGGGAGGAGGAAGTTCCAATTGTCTCTTTAAGTAGATTTGATTTTTTAGGAGAAGGGAAGCTTTGAAAAGAATTTCTTCTGCTTGGTGCGGATCAGCAGACAGATCCAAAATTTGAACAAGCGCCTCTTCGTTTTCTTCAGCCAATTGCTGAACTGTCTCGATGCCTTTGGATTTTAGTTTTTTGAACCGTTTGTCAGATATGCCATCCAACCATTTTAAGGAATCGATCATGCGATCACAGCAGTGGTTATAATTTCTTTCCCATACTTTAAAATTTTTAGCGTAGATACAATTCCTTTATGGATGGACATCCATGCATTAGTGGAAAAGAAGAAATAAGCAAAACAATTGCCCAATAATATGGAAACAATAGGCATTGTGGGTGCTGGGATTATGGGAAGAGGTATTGCACAAGTATGTGCAACAAAGGGATATAAAACCCATCTCTATGATGTTTCTTCTGAATCTCTAAGGATGGCAGAAAGTGAAATCCATCTCAGACTTGAGCGGGAAGTTGAGAAAGGCAGAATTACTTCCGACCAATTGCAGGAAATCAAGGACAGGATAAGTGCATTGAATGATCTAACCAACGTCGTGTCACAAGCTGATTTTGTCATCGAAGCAGTCCCTGAAAATTTGGAACTGAAAAGAAAAATCTTTGTGGAAATTCAGGAGATCGATCAGTCACTTCCTTTAGCAACAAACACATCTTCAATTTCAATTACAAAGTTGAGTGAAGGGTTGAAAGAGCCTCAAATGGTCATTGGAATGCATTGGTTCAATCCCCCGCCCATTATGGAATTGATAGAGATCGTGGTAGGAAAGTATACATCAAAAGAGGTTCTCGACATAACAAAGGAACTGGCTGTTGCATTAGGGAAAACTCCAATAGTTGTAAATGATTTTCCAGGATTTGCAACATCTAGGCTTGGAGTGGCCCTTGGTCTTGAGGCAATAAGAATGGTGGAGCAGGGAGTTGCATCGCCCAATGACATTGATTTGGCAATGAAATTGGGGTACAGGCACCCAATGGGGCCGCTGGAACTGACGGACTACATTGGTCTGGATACAAGGCTACAGATTGCAGAATACCTTAATGAAGAAAATATTTCCCCCGCTTTCGCAATTCCTAATTTGCTCAGGGATATGGTCAAGGAGGGAAAGTTAGGACGGAAATCTGGAGAAGGACTTTTCAAATGGAAGGACGGAAAGCGGGCAGATTAGATATCATAGATCGTCAAGTTTCGATAGGAACTTATTTAGCCGCTGAAGCAGAAGACTTCAGACGACTTGGCGAGACGATTTCGCCACAATCCCATCGGAATAAATCCTTTGGGACTACTTTTTTGCCTGTACAATCTTGCCCATACAGTCCCAAATCCAAACAATCGTTCTTTTGGGCCTGTACAATTTAATGTGTACGTTATGACAAATAAGATTTTGGAGGCGAGATAATTAAAAGTGAATACAGGTATGCAAATCATTCAAATTAGTCCCCTATCAAAAATTGACCATGGAAAAGAGTAACTTTTGCTCATTTTTGGTAGCTAATTTCCTTTTGCAGGAGAGACAAAATAAATATATGGAAGACAAAAAGAAATCGAATGAACACTGCTCAACAGCAATATGTCATTAGGGAAGCAACACCAGACGATCATGGAGCGATTTATGACTTTTCGTTGATTGCCAGTCAAGACGAGACTGTACCAGAGTTTCTAAGGAATGCAGGTGAGTTCATCAACAAAAAAGTTCAGGAAGGGAGAAAAGGGGTGGTTCTTGCCTACTATGACCAAGAATTGGTAGGATTGATTGATGCTGATTTAATGGATGATGAAATCCACATCTTGTCAATTTATGTCAGAATAGATCATCGACGAAAAGGATTGGCATCTAAACTGGTGCACTCATTAAATGATCTGTTTCCAGGCTATTCCAAGATATGCGCGACAGCAGTTACAGACAAGGGAAGAAAGTTTTGGGAAGCAAACGGTTATGTGGTCACACAATGGAAGCTTGAAAAAAAGTTGGTTTAAGCATAGAGATTTGTGATTTTTGATATGATTTTTTCGTTGCCCAGCACTTCGATTGCCTTGTTGAACCCAAATTCTGTCAACTGATTTAACGCATCAAAGATTTGAAGCACCAACATCTGATCATCAGAAGATAGTAGAGTTTGGGCCAACATCTCAATTGTGCCATCAACGCCAAATTTTGCATGGTACATTTTTTGTTGTCTTCGAACCCATCTGCCAAAAGCTATAAAAGCCTCCTCTACACTTTTTGCCCCATCAAACTCAATTGTATAGTATTCAACTTCGGTGTATTCTTCCATTCGGAGTTCCAAAGTAATATGCCAATCTTTCCTTACACTTGGCAATTCCAATTTTTCTTTAAAGATTTCACGCCATGTTTTGTCAGGATTAGGACTCAAGTAAGTACCGGGACGGATTCCATTTTTGTCTGCAATCAATACCCGAAATCCCCAAAGATTGCTGGACTTTGGCGGCAGTTCCAAATCTTGAAGACTAAGGCGATCTCGAACAATTTGCTGTGTACTTGCTAGAAGGGTGTGAATTGAAGAAGCAACTTCATGGAACTTCCCTTTCTTTATTGAACGATGGATTTCTTCCGATGGAAGCAAGGTAAGGGCATACATCAGTCGTTCGTCTCCAGGTTGGAGAGTTCCACTTGTCCAATATTCAAGGTCAAACGTTTCGTCAAGAACAATAAAAGGACTGGGACTTCCAAGAAGCAATGAAACAAGTCTGCTAGGCTGATCCCTCAGAAAATCTTCAGACAGTTGCCCTGTGATTCTCCAATTTGTCTCCCCTTCACGAAATATGTCCTGAAGTATTTCAAGCATTACGCGTGTCATTCTTCCTTCCCTTCTTGCATGGTGGATTAGCCGTTCGAAATATACCAAAATTCTTGCAAATTGCTCCCCACTCAACTCACCAGTTTCCAGTAAGTCATGAAAGTTTACAGTGATATGGATTTTTGAAGGGTCTGGAGCCCCCACCTGTTCCTCCAAATCTTCCAAGGGGTCTTTTTGAGAGGGTTGATCGGCTTCAAAAAGCCCCTCCAAATCTTCAAGTTCATCAAGGCTCGAGAATACGTCGATCAATTCATCTTCGGCTATTCCCAACTCATTTAGCCCTCCAACCGTAGGTAAAAGGGCAGCTGCGGACATCCCGAAGGATTCTTCTAGCTCTGCAAAGGGATTTGAAGGGTCAAAACCGGGTTTTTCTTTTGTTTCCTCCTCAACTTTGACTTGGGAAAGATTTTTCCTCTTCTGCCTCCCTTTTTTTTCTTGGTTCCATAATTGTTCGACATCAAAATCTGCCTCGTCTTCCAACTGCTTTTCCAATTCTTTTTCGAGAATTTCCAACACCCTGAAGTATGACCAAATGTAGGGGATCGATCTTATGGCTTCACCATACTCACGAAGGTTGTTCAAGGCCCTGTCCAATGTAGTACGGAAAGCCACAGGTTCTTCCTGCCATTTCGCCAACTGTTCCAGATTCATTTTTTTTGGAGAAACCTTCATGCTTTTGGGATACATTTTTCTCCGCGACACAATATCTTCTGGGCTGAAAAGCAGGTACCAGCTCAAAGGGATCAGGTTGCTTCCAGTGAAGGAGGGAAGTTCCTCACCTTCTCCTCGCCGTAATGAACCAAGGTACAGGAAAGAATCCATCAACATAATGTGGGGAATTTATGTAATAAGACTACTCATTATTCAATAACTTAGAAATGCAAATGGTTCAGCAAAACATCATTTCACTTCCAATTTTTCTTAATCATAATCAGAAACCTTTTTCGTGGATCGTCACGTGTAAAATTCAATGGTTGTTGTTTTTGAATCAGAAACAGGGCTTTTGCACGACATGGGGGAGCTTCATTTGGAATCCCCAGTAAGACAAAAAATCATTAAAAATGAGCTGGAAATGTCCCAATTGTCTTTCAAGCTCTCATTTGAAAGTGCAAAACCTGCAACAATCAAGGAACTGGAATTGATTCACACTGCCAATCATATACGTGATGTTCAACAAACACAGCATCGTGACAGAACTGAGTTCACTCCCGATACCATCGCCAATAGACACACATGGATTGCCGCCATGCATGCCGCAGGAGGCACGGTTCAGGCAGCGATTCACACATTCAAAAAGAAAGAAACCACTTTTGCGATGCTTAGGCCACCTGGCCATCATGCAACAAGGAACGCGGCAATGGGGTTTTGCTTCTTCAACAACATTGCCTTGGCAGCGGAAAACCTAATTCAGACCACTAAGGTAAAACGAGTGGCAATATTGGACATTGACAATCAC
>JALUTL010000244.1 GCA_027016475.1 Candidatus Heimdallarchaeota archaeon | reverse complement strand
GCTTACTTTGATGAAGAAAGTGAAGTTACAGTCATCGAAGATTTTAGAAGTGTTGGCAAAAGTGAAAAAGAACAATTGTATTTATGTTCACAAACAATCATTCTAAAACCAAATGCAAACGTGAAGATTTATACTGTACAAAATTGGAACAACACAGTCGTCCACATTATTGCCAGATATACTTTGACCGATCCTTACGCAAAATTCCTGAGCTACATGCAGATGCAGGGCGGCGAAATGAGCCGAGTCAATAGCAAAATCACCATGAAGGGAAGAGGATCAGAGGGCTATGATCTGTTTACCCAATTCGGTATAGGAAACCAACGAGTGGACATCAAATCCGAATTGATTCACGACGCACCTGACACAATTGGCCAAACCCATTCAAGAACGGTAATGGTTGACCGCGCAGAATCCGTTCTACGAGGACTAATTCATATTCCAAAACAAGGAAAGAATGCAGATTCACTGCTTACATCTTCTGGTCTCACAGTCGGCAGAGGAAGTATAGCCGCAATTCCCGCTTTGAAAATTGACCAAAATGAAGTTATGGCTGCCCATTCTGCTTCTGTTGAACCTTTAAGTCAAGAAAAACTGTTCTATGTAGAATCCAGAGGAATACCTCTTGAAGATGCAAAAGCCATTCTGATAAAGGGCTACTTTGAACCTATTCTCGGCAAGTTGGACATTGAGGAATTCAAGGACTATTGCCATGAGCTTGTCAGCCTTAAATGGGAAGTTTACAGGTCTCAAAAATAGGGTGACTATCAAATGAGTGAGCTTGTCAAAGTTTGCAATCTGGATGAAGTCAAAGAGGGTGAATTGCTGCCGGTGACAATTGAACAGGTTCCCTTGCTTGTAACCAAGCTGAATGGTAAGGTGATCGTTTCCTCCAGAATTTGCACTCACAAAACTTTTGACCTCGCAGAAGGCATCTATGCAGATGGATTCCTCACTTGTCCGTTACATGCATCCACATTTGAACTTGAAACCGGAGAAGCACTGAACCCTCCTGCCATCGATCCTTTGACAATTTATCCCGTTGTAATCAAAGACAATGAAGTGTATATTGAAATTTAAAGGCTTTCTGCCCTAAAGAATGGGAAATATCTAAGCAAGAGCTCAGCAGCAGGTTTGAAAGTGGACACATTACCTGTAAAATTGTAGATGCTATCTTTAAATTGCTCATAAAACGCTTTTGTAAACTCTTCCAACCCTTTGTTCAGAAAATACGATGATTTTGTTGCAATTAGGACACTAGAGATCGGGCCTTCTGACTGAAGTAACAGATTACGGTCCGACATTCCAATCAACTGCACCGTTCCTTCTGCAAAAGTGATTTCCTTCAACAACGTCTGAATTGCAACTATTGCAGGAGATTTCAGAGCAATTTGAATTGCAGGTTTGTTGTAGTGCCTCACCTCATTGACATGGCTATAAAGGGTCACACCATCTTCCCTGTTGATTACGAGCAATTGATACACATCAAATGGGACGGAATACGCAAAATTAGGAGAGAGAAAATATGCCATGAAAATAATAAAAACTGAGCCCATTAACAACCACGACGTATGAATTGTGAAATTAATTCCATCTTTGTTCCCTAATATTGCATTCAAGCTCAATGTATCTCTAACACCTAAAAGTACGAAATTGCCTATCAAAGATGAAAATCCAGCCATCATAAGTTGTGATCCCTGTGATACGCTTGGGGTGTCGGCATGAACCATTGTCCTATACATGACACGCAACCCATAGACACTAATCCATAGAACAATCAAGCCAAAAATATAGAGGTAGAAAGTCAAAACATCTTCAATCTCCTTCTCAAGTGACGGATTGTTTAATAACATCTGCAAAAATTCCGTATTGCCAATTATAATTTGTAATAGGCCGCCAAACACTAACGGTAAACCTGAGGTGAATATTCCTATTGATCTAAAAGGATTCGGAACATCATTTTCTGTCAATTCGATATGCAGATAAATTGCCAACACAGCGACAGGCATCATAATGTCATTCAACGTTGAAAACAGGTCTCCTCCTCTTCTGAAAGGGGCTGTTTGTTGAAGCGTTTTTCCTGCAAAAATTTTGAACAGTTCCGAAAGCGCAATCGCCAATACAAAAGTGACCAAGAATTGAAGTCCATGGATTCCAATAATATGGGCCTTGTAGATCAAATAGCTTAATAGAGCAATTGCTAAGACGAATGGGATGAGGTTGTAAAGTAAAGTTTTCTGAAGACTTCCGAAAAAGCTTCCTAGCAATCCACCAGTAATCCATGCAATCAATATAGTCCCTATCAAACCACCGAAAAAAGCGATTGCTGCTTTTGTGGGTGGAGGAATGCCATGTTCAAACTCATCTATTTCAATAGTCTTTTCTTCCATTCTAAATGGCTGATTTAAACATCAAATATATTCTTTCTTCAATTCGGAGGTATATGTGACAAGTAAAACTGCAGAGGTTGGCAAATAAAACTAGGTCGATTCTGTTCTTGTTGGTTCAACCTGCTCATCTGGAATTATCAGTTCTCCGAAAAGTTCGTCTTCAAGAGCCTTTACATTCATGAATTTTTTGGCCTTTGTATATGCTCTCAATATGTCACTTCTCGAAATCCACCCAATTACCTTGTCCGGTTCCTCAATACTCTCCACAACTGGCATTCTGTTGATTCCTTTTGATGCCATTTGCCTTACGGCCAAAGATACTGGACATGACTGTTGAACTGTAAATACATCTTTAGTGCATATTTCCCCAACTGTTGCATCACGCTTGCCTTCCGCAATTGCTTTGTCAACATCATGCTCTGTGATGATACCTACTAGACGTCCTTCAGACAGAACTGGAAAGCCTGTGTGTCCTGTCTGCTCCATGAGTTCCAGAACATGCATGATGGATTGGGAAGGTGTCACAAATACCACATTGACAGTCATGATGTCCCTGACTTCAAGCTCTTCCAATACATCACGGGCTGGCTCAAAAGTGTAACCCCTTCTGATCAACTTGTATATGTATATGTCCTCATAGAGAAGTGTTCCACTTACCAACCATGCTGAAGTAACTGTAAACAGTAGGGGGATGAACAAATTGAAGTCACCAATCATTTCACTTGTCATGATGATCGTAGTTAGCGCTGCTCGTGTAGAAGCTGCAAACAGGGCTGCCATTCCTAAAACAGCAAAAATGTTTGGAGAAATTCCAGCAAAAAGCACAGGTTCTAAGAGAACACCAAATGCAGCACCAAGAAGCGCACCTTGCATCAATGAAGGTGCGAAAACTCCTCCCGACCCTCCTGATCCAATCGATACAGCAGTGGCCAAAAACTTGGCCAATGCAAGAATAACAAAGAATTGAACGGCTCCCTTCAGGGCGAATGAATCATTGATAGGGCCATATCCAATGCTTCCATCCACTTCAGGGAACCAAAGTTCAATAATTCCTACTAAAAAGCCTCCAAATCCAGTAACTAGGACAGGAGAATATTTGATCCGATCAAACAAATCTTCAATGAAATAGAATCCTCTTATCCAAAAAATTGAGTAAAGACCCATTAACGCTCCTCACAAGATGAATAGATGAAGATTCGAAATCGACTGCAAGCTTGTGATGTCAATGTTTGTGAATTCAAAAACGGAGTGATCCCCAAAATATAGTTGACTGACTGTTGTTCCAACTACTGTCGCCATGATAAGAGGAAATGGTGATACGGATTTTTTGTCCCGTCTGATGACTTCCATGCCAAACAAGATT
>JALUTL010000243.1 GCA_027016475.1 Candidatus Heimdallarchaeota archaeon | reverse complement strand
ACCTTTTTCTTGAGTAGAATCATTAAAGCATGGTACAATGTATTGAATTTGTGTTTACCGGAGCGAAACAGAGAATCAAAAAGTTGGAGAGCGTGGGATTGGGACATTGAATCAGGCATTTCAATCAATACAAGCATTTCCAGAAATTGTGCATAGTGCTTTTTGTGCGGAAGGTCATACTTGGCTAGGTCTTTGAATTGGTCAACGTAATTTCGAGCTTCTTCAAGGTTTCTTTTGTTAAGACTGAGAAATGTCAGGTCGACAATTGAAGCTGAAAGCTCATCTGTAAGATTGTTCAATTTTGCAAGGTTATAGGATCGCAGATAGTAGTGCTCTGCCAAGTCAAAGAGCCCAGAATCCAATGCAATGCCGCCCAACTGGTTGTTTATGAAGATCTTGTGGATCACACCCCCTTTTTCTTCCAAAATTGCCAATGCTTCACGGAAGATTTCAGAGGCCTCTTCAGACCTCTTCATCGTGGCCAACAGAGCCCCCATATTGCATAGGGTAACTGCATATTGTCTCGAACCGAATTTTTTCGTTTTTAGGCTTTCCTTATAAAAATCCAACGCCTTTTCCGGCATGCCCATCCATTCATGAACAATTGCGAGGCCATTATAGGAAGAGGATACCAAATGTTTGTCTTCTACAAGCTGTCCAAAGCCAAGTGCCTTTTCGAACATTTCCGCAGAATTGCGATACTTCGCAATATGACTTAGAGCTATGGCAAACTGATAGTAGTAATAGCCCAACCATTTTTGCTGACACCAAGTCAGATCAGGCAATGAGGCAAAGTAGGATTCATGGGAAGCAAGGAGGTCATGTGCTTTTTTCACGCTTCCAACCTTCATCAAACATTCTGCCAGCCGTGAGCTTGAACGAATCAGGCCATCAAGGTAATTTTCATCCACAGACCACTGATAGGATTGTTTTGCGTAGTCAAGTGCCTTTTCAAAGTCACTCATCTCATACCAGTAAGTACTAAAAAGACTGGATCGGAAGGGTTCATCCAAAGATTTGATTTTCTCTTCAAGCCCCTCAAATTGTTGATCCTGAATTAAGGCGATAATTTCATCTTCGGGGCATTTCATTAAAGTAAAACGTAGATTTGTCATTAAAAATGTTGATATTTCAAAATGTCAGCAAATGCACCCTTCTCGATACAATGGTGCAATTCAGACATTATAGGGAAGTTAGACATGATTTGTTTTACCTATTTTTGCGTACAAATATTGGTTTGTGGATTCTTTTTTTGCGTACAAGTTGCCGAGTTGCAAGGCTAGTTCATGGTTCATGAAAGAAAAAGGAGAACCCTATGTGGACAAAAAGCATGACAATTGCCAAAGTATACAGAAAGATGTTCGCGTACAGATATGCACTCAAAGATTCCACGAGAGATCGCATTTTTTCAGAATTGTCAGTGTCATTCATGTTTATACCCCAAATTGATTTTTTTGGATGAAATAGTCTGCCAAGACAAACAATGCTGTCAAGAGGTACATTGTAGCAATCATTCGAGGAGACTTTATTTTTGCAATGTGCACAACTACAGCCAAAATCGGGACAAGAAGCACTAAGGTAGCAACAAAAATCACTTCCAATCCTATTGGGGGACTTTCAGAATGGGTATCTGATCCGTGTCCTGCCGTTTGGACGAGTGAGCACATCAAAACGATAAGCACAAATCCAAGCCATTCAATTTTCATAATCTCACCTCAGGTATGGAAAAAAAAGTCAATAAGAATGTGGAAGAGCATAAGACCCACAAGAACAAAACCCAGCAGCAATGACAACTGTCCAATTTTGTTCAATCGTTCCAAATCGGCGATATCAAGTTTGACAGACACAATCAATGATCTATTTTATGATATTTAAATTTACTATATGATGTATATTTTTTTGGCAGGAATTTACAATTTTATGAGCAATGTCAGGATCGACCGATCTTCCAACCTTGGCTCAACACAAGATAGGTGAAGAAGTAGAACACAGTGAATATGATCATGAAAACAAGCCCTATGGATAGGCTTCCTGGAGCTTCCAATCCGGTATGAACATCATCATCATCTTCCTCGGCATCCTTTGGCAATGGTGCATCGAACGATCCTTCTTTGTCAAGCTTCTCTCCGAAGAAGAGAGAACCCACAATCAGAGCCACAAACACTGCACCACCAATCACTGCAATGATCGCACCAATTCCCAGCAACCACAGTCCGATTTGCCATGCAAAAGTGTCTGCACCAGCACTGGTATAGAATTCATGAGTGGCAGTCCGGCGGGGTGCGCCTTGAACACCTGCTATGAACATACCCATGGTGAGTATTGCCAAGCCAAGGGCAAAAATGTGGAGTTGCCATACTTTAAGCTTGCCACCAATTATTTTCCGACCAGGAATGAGTTGGATAAAGTAGTACGCCAATGCCATGAATGCCGTTGTAGTCCCTGCGACAACAGTCAGATGGAAATGGGCGTTGATACGTAGGGTGTTGTGGGTAATCATGTTCAGTTGATATGTTCCTTGAATACTTCCCATAATTCCACCGAAGCCGAAGAGAATAATGCCCCAAATTATTCCGGGAATTGCGGGTTCATCCCATGGGAGATCGCGAAGCCAAGTGAACAGACCTTCACTCTTCTTTTCTTTCCGCACCTGCTTTTCCATTGCTCCAGGGATGACAAAGGCATGGATAAGTGAAGGAATTGCCAAGCCGAAGGCCAGCAATGTTGCATTTATGAGCTTGAACGGCATGGAGTAGGCAGGATCCACAATCAGGTGGTGTGTGGCAACCGGAACTGTAAAGACGTAATAGCACACGAAAGCAAAGCGAGAGTATTTCTCATTCAATGGTTTGGCATCAACAGAGATATTGATGAGAATATACCATACCGCGGCCGTTGCCGCAATGTTGATGTACTGTGCAGTATGTCCAAAGCCCCAAAACACTTGTTTCCAAAAGTCTGCATCAGGTGCGCCAATCAAGTCAAAAGAATAGAGAAACGCCAAGACCATTACGATTGCACCATTGATGATTGCCTGCACAGCAATAACCACTGCAACGAAGACGCCATAAACAGCCAAAGGAAGGGAATCACCATCATATGATTTCGTCTTCTGTGCCTGATAAATGGTCAAGAAAAACAGGATCCCAGCAAGAAGAACGCCTACAGCAAACAGAATATAGCCCAGATAGAAAAGGGGATGAGCCCTGAATGGAACATATGCCGTAAACATGACAGTTGATCTTGGATGGTCAAAAAAGATTGTCCATTCAAGCAACAGAGTTCCAGCCAACATCAATGCAAATGCAGTCCAGCCCATCTTTGTTGATGCCATTTTTGAATTGAGCATGGCCGTGGATGCAAAGTACATAGCAGCGACCTCAAACCAGACAATCCAAAGGATCAACATATTGATACCATGGATATTCACAACCTGATAATATCGTTCGTTCGAAACGAAGGAAAATTCCATCGGCATTTTGTGTATGCCCATGACCAATGCTGCAGTTCCGCCGATTGCCAATGCGAGAACTGCAACAACAGCATTTGCGATCATAAGCGGTTCGGCCTTCCGATACACCCTGAAGCTTGTTTGTGGACAAACCCTAAATTCAGATTTGTTATGGACGAATTCGCTCATGGTACCACCTCAATAAGTCCGACCATTGCATGGTGACCTGTTCCACAGTATTCATTGCAAACTATCTGAAAGGTTCCAGTGGTTGTCGGAGTAAAATCAATGATGTAGTCATA
>JALUTL010000242.1 GCA_027016475.1 Candidatus Heimdallarchaeota archaeon | reverse complement strand
TTGACATATAGATCCGGCTTCTCATTACTCTCACTTTTGGAACGATCTTTTCTAACCATCCTTTGTTGCAACTCTTAATATGGTTGTGTTTGTTTCCTCTGACCAACCAATGAAAATTTGAAAGAAAACATCTATCGCCACCTATATAATTTCAAAGGATCAATTGAAATCCAGATGGATAATCCTGATACGGCTTCCTTTACTGCTCTTAAGGAAGCATATGACCAAATATCCACATCCTATCGCCAAAAAAAAACAAATCTTTGGAAAGAACTTCTCCTACACGTTCCCGAGTTGACTGAACAGAAGCCTGGCATTTTGTTGGATGTTGGATCTGGAAATGGTAGAAACCTTCAGCTTCTTGCCCGTTCATTGGTGGTTGCAATAGACCTTTCTGAACCCCTCCTTCGTGATTTTGTAGCAGATCCAAATCTTAACCAGCGTGTTTGTGGAGCTTTGCCAAAACTCCCTATCAGATCCCATGTTGCATCAGAAGTTTTGTCCATAGCTGTTATTCACCATATCCGTCAAAAAGAAATCCGCTATGCTTCTTTCAAAGAAATCCGCCGTATCCTTTCCACAAATGGCTTGGCTGTTGTTACAGTGTGGAGAAAATGGAGAAAGGAACTCAAAAACCAGCTCATTGAGCTTATTCGGCAAAATAGACCTATTGATGGATTGGTCAATCATATGAGACCTTGGAAGAACCAACAAGGACAATCGATTGCCTATCGTTTTTACCATTACTATACCTTTAAAGAACTGTATTTTGAAACCATCAATGCAGATTTGAAAATTACAAAACGAATCATTATGGGAGGAAGTGCCAATGACGCTAACTTCCTTATTTATGTCTCACCAACTTCATAGCGCCTTTCAAAAATCTCAGCAATCAAAATTTTGCTTTTTTCTTGGCCAAAGATCAATGCTCATATATTGAAATGCCCAACTGACAATTAAGTGTCCATCCCTAGCTACGACAAGGATCGTGTTGAGTCTCCACAGGCCCAAAAACCAACTGGCAAAAAGAAAAAACGGTTCCAAGAGCTGTCAAAACAATTTCCCTATCATGGTATCTTGGAAGAGCTGGTAGATCAAGCATATTCCGTCGCTGAAAAAGCCAGAAAGCTTCGTATGGATCCTGTCGATAAGGTTGAGATCTATAGAGCCGAAGATGTTGCTTCTAGAACAGAAGGGCTTGTAGGACCAGTAGGTGTGGCCGAACGCCTCAGGGAAATGGAATTTGTCGAAAAACTCCCAAAAGAAAAAATTGTCATCAAAATAGCGGAAGAAATAGCATTGGGAAGATTCGGAGAAAAATCAACCCAAGAGCTTGCAGATCAAGCAATCCGTACTGCTCTCTCAGTCCAAACTGAAGGAATTACCGCAGCACCGATTGAAGGAATTTCTAAAGTAAAAATCAAACAAAATGTTGACGGCTCCTCGTATTTGGCAATTTATTATTCTGGGCCAATACGATCTGCGGGAGGAACTGCTCAAGGAGTATCTGTCCTGATTGCCGACCATGTTAGGAAAACTTTGGGACTAGATCGATACAAGGCAACTGATGAAGAGGCTGAACGAATGTTGGAAGAAGTCAGGGCCTACAATGCAAAAGTGCATCTTCAATTGCCAACCAGTGACGAAGAAATCCGATTTGCATGGAAAAACCTTCCTGTCATGATTTCAGGAGACCCAACGGAAGCCGAAGAAGTCTCTGGCTATCGAAATATAGAAAGTATGGAAACCAATCGAATCAGGGGCGGTGCGTGCCTTGTTCTCAATGATGGGGTGGTCGGACGTGCAAAAAAACTGGTGAAACGAATAAAAAAATTGAGACTTGAAGGATGGGAATGGCTCGAAAGAATTGCTTCCGGTGAATTCAGTGAATTCAAAGCTACACCAAAAACAGATCAGCAGGCAAAGGAAATCGCGCAGTCCACAAAATATGAAGTAACACCTGATATGGCTTTTCTTAGTGATGCAATATCAGGAAGACCAATTTTCAGCGGTGCTACAAAACCGGGAGGTTTCCGTCTACGGTATGGGCATTCCAGAAATACTGGTATTGCGGGCATTGGAATCCACCCTGCCGCATTTGGTGTTTTCAATGATTTTCTTGCAACGGGAACTCATATTCGAACTGAAAGACCAGGAAAGGGAAGTATTGTCGCTCCTGTTGACACCATAAGACCTCCTATAGTTCGGTTAAAAACTGGCGATGTTTTGGAAGTGACGTCCTACGATCAAGCAAAAAACCTCTTTCCCATGATTGACAAAATTCTCTTTGTAGGCGACCTTCTAATAGGATATGGGGAATTTGTCCAGAACAATTACAAATTGGTCCCCGCAGGCTTCAATGAGGAATGGTGGGCTCAAATCTTACTTTCCAAAGGATTCCAGCAATTTCTACCAAAAACGAACAACTATGAATTTACCAAACATCTTGCCCATAGTCCACCATCAGAAGAAGAAGCAATTGAAATTGCCAAACAAACAAATACCCCACTCCATCCAAAATACATACCTGCTTGGAAATATCTGACTCCTGACGAAGTGTATCTGCTCTGTGAAATGATCGTTTCATCTGACGTCCCCATGGATGCAAAACCTCTTCTCGAGAAGGCACTTATCTTGCATAAGGTAAACTACTCCACCTATACTCTTACCCTTGATTATTTCAAGGCACTCTACTTCCAACTTCATGGGCGTCTTCCAAATGGCAATGGTACAAACTTGCCGGTAAAAAGGAATAGTAAGCACTCCAACGGACTGGAAGTTATTCAATCTATTTGCCCTGTTCCAATTCTGGACACAATGGGAACAACTCTCGGAGCTAGAATGGGCAGACCTGAAAAGGCCAAGCCTCGGTTGATGCAACCTGCCCGCCATGGGCTGTTTCCTTTGGGGTCTGTCAAAGGAATCGGCACAGATCTAAGAAAGGCTGAAGCAAGAGGAGTAATGTCAATTGGTTTGGCAGATAGATATTGCACCTCCTGCAACTTGGTACAGTTTCAACCATATTGCATCAAGTGCCAAGAACCAACTGAATTGAGGGGAAAATGTATCCGGTGCAATACGGTCGATGATGAGGGACCATGTGACGTTTGTGGTGGAAGAGTAACAAACAAACGCTACTATGATATCGATATTGCATCCTTGATCAATGAAATACGAACCAAGGTTGGTGAAATCCCACAACGAATTAAACTCATTGAAGAACTCAAAAATCCAACCTTTACTCCTGAGATGATTGAAAAGGGAATACTTCGGGCCAAGTACGGCCTGCATGTATTCAGGGACGGAACGGTTAGATATGATGCAACTGATGCACCTCTAACTCATTTTCGACCAAAAGAAATACAAACTGATATTGAAATGCTCAAAAATCTTGGATACCATACTGATGTGCTGGGAAATCCGTTGGAAAACGAAGAGCAACTAGTAGCCCTTTTCCCTCAGGACATTATTGTTCACGAAAGCTTCAAGGATCATGCATTCAATGTCGCAAATTTTGTGGACGATTTGCTCACTAAGGTCTATGGAATCGATCCTTTCTATAAATTGAAGTCTCCAGAAGATATCGTTGGACACCTTGTCATTGGATTGGCACCACACACTAGTGCAGGCGTAATTGGACGGGTTATTGGCTTTACATCGGCAAGCGTCTGCTGGGCACATCCATTTTGGCATTCCGCAAAAAGAAGAAACTGTGTTGCTCCAGATCATGAAATACTTCTGTTTAACACTAAAACCCCAAAAA
>JALUTL010000241.1 GCA_027016475.1 Candidatus Heimdallarchaeota archaeon | reverse complement strand
TAGATGGAAAATATGCCTCGGTCGCGGAGGCGTGAAATACCCATTAGGGATTGAAACCACTCGTATACCAGGATGGGGGGGTGGTAATCCCCCAAGGTCGCGGAGGCGTGAAATACCCATTAGGGATTGAAACCGGGGGTGTATATATACAGTGTTTTAGACACCCTCCGGTCGCGGAGGCGTGAAATACCCATTAGGGATTGAAACAACAAAGTTACATTCGCGCTTGGTAGCATCTTCATGGTCGCGGAGGCGTGAAATACCCATTAGGGATTGAAACAAGGATTGGATAGTCCCAATTTCCACCAGTTCGACATGTTGCAGAAACGTGAATCACCCATGCTTCTCATCATCCTATCCTTATAATCCAGAACAAAAAGTGGATTCCAACGGTTTTGCAAATATGATATTTTGGATTATTATGTTCAATCTTAATACGGATGCAGCAGGACAGTCGTTTCTGCTCAGTGTTTGGTCTATATAGGATAGAATTTTTCGCAAAAACATCTGGTGATCCAACAAAAGTAAAAAGATGATGGTGCAATAATGGCTGTGGATTTGCTTGCGTTTCAGAAACAGCATCTTTCACCCAAGATCAAGCTGCTGGGTGACATTTTGGGAGAGGTGATAGTGGATCAGGCTGGGCCAGAAAGCTTGGAGATGGAAGAGAGGATCAGGCTTTTGGCAAAAAGGTTCAGGGAGGAATTTGACAGGACTGCATTTGAGCAGCTTGTCCATGAGATCGACAGGCTTGACCGGAATCATCTTTCCATTGTGATTCAATCGTTCAGCCTGTTTTTCCAGTTGGCCAATCTTGCGGAAGAGGATTACAGGATAGCCATAAACAGAACCATGCATGACCAGACTGAAGACAACCTTTCCTATGTCATGAAGTTTGTCAAGGAACAGGGGCTTGGGATAGATGAATTGCTAGGAGTGCTGGGCAATATCCGGCTCAAGCTGGTGTGGACAGCTCACCCTACTGAGGCGAGACGTCTGACCAACATGATCAAGATACGTCAGATCTATGATGAGCTCTCCGGCAATGTAGACAGGGAGGAGATCAAGCGACTGATCACCTTGATCTGGCAGACAGACGACATCAGGGAAGAGAAGGTCAACATTCTTGATGAGGTAAGGAATGTCCTTTTCTATTTTGACACGAGCGTGTTCCGCGTCTTGACTGATTTGCTGCGTACCATGGAAAGGTCTTTGGCCACAGGATTCGGCAGGGATGTTGAACTCCCCAATTTTTTTGAGTTTGGCAGTTGGGTTGGAGGTGACAGGGATGGGCATCCGGGTGTGACTGCTGTTGTCACCATACAGACATTGTTGCTTCACAAGCGTCTTTGCCTCAGGAAATATGTGGAGATGGTACGGACGCTGATCCAGGATCTGTCACCATCAATCAACAAGGTTGCAGTCACTGAAGAGCTGGAGCAGTCAATCGCATCAGATGAGAGACTTCTTCCTGCCTTTGCCGCATCGACCCGGAGGCTCAACCGTTCGGAAAGGTACAGGAAGAAGCTTGATTTCATCAGAGTAAAACTTGAAAATACACTGGAGCAGGTGGAACGGATTGCTGAGGATGTTGGGCTGGGGAGAACCTTGGTTGGCTCACGGGGCAATGTTTCTGTCAGTCATGTGGAGAAAGGATATGAACGTTCTTCGGAGTTCTTGGAGGATTTGATGGTTATTGATCGTTCTCTTCGGGCGAATCGAGGTGCAATTATTGCCGACGGTAGGCTTTCGGATCTTATTCAGCAGGTCAAGGTGTTTGGATTCCACCTTGCACCGCTTGACCTTCGCCAGCACAGTGGAGTGCATATGGCTGCGATCAATGAGATATTTGAGACAATCGGTCTGCCAAAGCTTTCCAGCTTGAATCGGGAAGAGCGCAAGGCAACTCTTCTGTGGGAACTGATGAATCCTCGCCCGTTGGGTGTCCTGAAGATTGCCGAAAATTGCTCCAACGAGGCACAGGAGCTGTTGCAGACGTTGGAAGTGGCGCGGCAAGCGCTGACGTTGGTCTCTCCTCGAAGCATAGAGAGTTACATCATTTCCATGACGCGGGATGAAACGGACATGCTCATTCTCATGTTACTGATGAAGGAAATTGGATTGGTTGAGATCAGAGATGGGAAGGTTACACAGGCTATGCTTGACATTGTTCCGTTGTTTGAAACCCGTGATGATCTCGTAAGGGCCCCTGAAGTACTCAGGACACTTTTTGCCAATTCGATGTACAGATCGTATCTACATGCCCGTGGAGGAATACAGGAGGTCATGATTGGCTATTCGGATTCGGGGAAGGATGCTGGCATTCTTCAGTCGAACTACAGCCTGTATACTGCCCAATTGGGGTTCATTGAGGTGGCGAAGGAATTTGGGGTCAAACTGCGCATTTTCCATGGAAGGGGCGGTTCGGTTTCACGGGGTGGAGGACCTACACACAAGGCTTTGTTGGCAGTTCCTTATGTTGATCAAGTGAAGATTACTGAACAGGGTGAGGTTATTGGATGGAACTATTCCAATCCAGAGATTGCCCGAAGGCATTTGGAACAGGTGATTTCAGCCATGGTCATTCGTGCAATTTCGGAAAGATACGGGAAAAGCCAAGCGGTATCAGAAGAATATCTTGACACATTGAAGGATTTGGCCCAAATTGGGTGCAACACCTACGAAAAATTGGTCAAGCATGATCCTCGTTTTATTCCATTTTACCTGTCATTTACACCTCTTGATGCAGTTGAGCGGGCAACCATAGGATCTCGTCCAAGCAGGAGGAAATCCGGATCGGCAAGTTCCATCGCTGATCTTCGGGCGATACCGTGGGTGTTTTCTTGGATGCAGACGCGTGCGCTGTTTCCTTCATTCTATGGTTCTGGATCTGCATTTTCTCAGTTGATGGCCATGAAGGGGGAGGAAAGATTGAGGGAGATGTACCAAAACTGGCCGTATTTCAACTCGCTGATCAACAATATGCAGATGGTCATGTCAAAGGTTGATTTCGATGTCTCCAAACTGTACCTGAGCTTGGTGGATGCAAATCAGGAAGTGTTTGACCAAATTTGGGAGGATTTCATCAAGGCAGAAGAGGCTATTTTGAAGATCACAGGAAATGACAAGCTACTGGGTCATGCCCCTGATCTGTTGAATTCCATCAAACGGCGGAATGTCTACATTGATCCATTGCATGCCGTTCAGGTCAAGCTATTGAAGGAATGGAGGGCGAAAGGCAGACCAGAGGACATGAAACCCAAAGGGATACTGCGCCTCTTGCTGCAAACGCAGAACGGAATTGCTGCTGGATTGCGAAATACTGGCTGAATTATAATTCAGATGTTTTTCTTGCGCCTGATTACTGGTACGGCAACCATCATTGCCATGAAGGCAAGGAACACAGCCAATGGATTCAAGGGAACGGGTGATGTTCCTGTTGCAGTGCCATTTCCTGCTGTAGTTGTAACCACTGCTGTTGTGGTTACTGTTGCGGTGGTAGTATTGGTTGTGACAACTGTCGTGGCTGGAGCATCAGTATGCCGAACATCATGGACAAGAGTGGCCAAAGGATAGCCGACCAGTGATGCACTTACTTGGTATTCCGCGTTCATTTTCAGAGGAATGTTTGTCAGGTTGTAGTATCCAGGTCGTAGAGCATCTTCGGTTGCCGTATATGTCGTAGAAGTTGAACCTTCATCGATAGTTACGGATACTGTTGCACCAGAGATTGGATTGTTGTATTGGTCATTGACATAATATGAGACGTTCATGAGACCTGTTTGCTCATTGAATGTCTGGTTGGCTATGTCAATTTCATAGGTTGGTATCACCACAGGAACCGGTGTCGGAACAGGGATGAATATTGGAATGAATATTGGAACAAAAATGAATACTGGAATGATCCAAATCCAGACCAACGGAACAAATACGACTTTGACGACTTTTTTGACAATCTGCTTGATTATCTTCACCACAATCTTGATTTTGATCTTGATGTTGATCTCGATATGGATGATTGTGATTTCAATGATTGTGACGATGATTTCAATTATTGTGATTTGAAGTATCTCTATCACTATGACGATGATTGAGATGTACACTTCGATCTTGATGATTTCATAGATGATCACAACCATAACAAGTTCAATAACTTCAACATAGATGATGATTGTAACCTGTTCAATCATGATTACAATCTCATAAACCACGAAATAGATCACAATCGGAATGTAACTGCCATCATGTGTGTAATAGTTTATGATGAGCTTGTCAACGTACAATGTGACTTCAAACTGTTCATACCTGTACCAGACCATTCCATCGGCAACTGCGTATTCAATTAGGTCATAAGGAACGGAAGGGTCGTTTACTGCAGTGGAGGGGAATGTTCCTGCCAAAGGTCGCTGATTAGGGCCCACACTTTGACTGTCAGAGGTTCCAGCTGTGTCATTGTAATGGCCTAAAAATGATCCGTCTCCAGACCCTGGATTGGATGTTGCCCCCATCACTTGATGATCCAAATCCCTTCCATCCTGTGTGGTTACGTTGTGCAGAATATTGAACCCGCTTTGGACAACATTGCCATTTTGATCTTTGCTGGAACTCGGTGTGATTGTTGCCTTGTGGTTGAAGCCATTTGTGTTGTCTTCCATTGTCAGAGTACATGGGTTACACGGATTGGTGGAAGTTGTGTTCTGGTAGAACTCAATCAATCCGAATTCCCCTGGCTTGCTGACATTGGTGTGTCTTATGTATGTCCATGATTCATTTCCTTTGCCGATGTTACCAATCTCCATTTTGTTTCCGTCCGAATTCTCAACGGTGAGCATAGTTGCATTCGGCAAAGCAGGGTCGTCGGAAACATGCTGAAGGAATGTGGTGGTGCTTTGGACATCAGTTCCGTTCATCTCCTGCATGATGAATCCTGATGCATCCAACTGAGTGCCTGCAAGAGGCGTTGCAGGAATCGATGTCGTTTCATTGTCCATCAGCGTAAGCCGAGTGAACATGGAACTCTCTGGATTCTCATAGATGTCCATTGTGGTCTTGTCGCCAGTGGCATTGACCACAATCATACTTCCATCCGAAAAGACAAGGGTTGTAACGTTCCCGTTGACTGTGATGTCAACATATGTTCCGTTTCCAAGATCAACACGTGTAGGTGTTGATGCTTGGTCATTGTCCAGATTATTTTCAGGAGTTTCCAAGAAGAATGCTGATGCGAATCCTGAAAACCCCAATAGCAATAGTATCATTACTGCTAGGAGTGTAGTTTTGTAGTTACGTAACATGCCATAATATGTACGTTTATCTATTTAAACATAGTTTATTTTGACATTTGACTACTTTTTCTGATATGATTAGAGTAAATCCTATTTTGGGATAGACATGGCCGATCCATAGTGTAAAGAAAAGATTTATTGAAAATGAGTGCCAATTACTATTTACGGGGGGATTGCCCGTTCTAGAGATCAGGAATTTGGGGATTGAATCCGGGAGGTATGCGCCGTCGATTTACATCGGGTCGAAGCAGGCACGGCTGTTAATCGATTTTGGAAAAATTTCAGGAAATGCTCCAAGTGTTCCAAATCTGAATCGTTTGCCTTGCGAACTGAGTGAGACTGATGCAATTTTCATCACTCATTTGCACAAGGATCATTTTGGAGGACTCGGTTTCGCATTTTCCAATGACTATCATGGTGAGGTCTATCTGGGGCCAGAATCATACCGGATACTGTCCAATTGGTTGGGAACCAAAATAAAGTCTGGTATTCCCAAATCATCTCTGAGGGAACTCAAAATTATGGAGGGTCTATGTGTTGGTGATTTGACCATTACTCCCTATTCATCAAATCACACGTTTGATTCTGTGATGTACCTTATTCAAAGCCAAAAAACAAATATTTTGGTCACTGGAGACCTCGGGAACGAGGTTGGAGCACTTCAGCACATTTGGGCTTCTTTTCCTTCGATTGATTGTCTGGTATTTGACGGGACATTGGCATTCCTTCCAACAGAAGATCCCACTGAAACTTTGGAAAATGAATTTGTCGAAGTTGTAAGTCAAGCGTTACGGCACATGTACACTGTTGTGCTGCCAATGCAGAAAATCAGCTCGTGGAAATTGATTGAGCTTGTGATCATGACTGCTGAAAGGTGTGGTTTTGAGATCGATATCATGTATGACCAATCACTGGAAATATTCAGCAGCCCGCTTTTCAACCTCGATACGGAAATGGTTCCGATGAAGGGGACAGAGGGAATTGATTGGTTTCAAAATCCGAGGATTTGTTTTGTTCCTGTATGGGAGGCGGATAAGCTTCTGAAGTCAAATTCACTGCAACGTACGCTGTTTGTATACACTACCTACGTTGTCGGACGAAACAAGAATCGTGTAGAAGAGATCATAGGGACATTTGGATCTTTGGAAAACATTGATTTCTACAATCCTGCTCCAAAGGTGATTCAGATTCCCATCTCCAACCACATTGGAAGAATATCGATGGAAAGACTCCTCGAAACCCTAAAGCCAAAAACGGCAATTCCCGTCTTTTCAACCCATCATGGCCGTCTTCAGGAATTCAAGAAATGGTGGAGTGAACACATACAGTACACTGAGCTATTTTTCTTTGAAGACAGTGAAGGAATAGTTGTATTGGAGGAAAACACATGAAAGAAATAGTTGACAAGATCAGAGTTCAACTTGAATCCTCACCAGAAGTGTTTGAGGAGAATTTCAAGTATGACCTGCGGATTGCAGAGGAGATTCTGGCTGATCCATTTCCTCTTCCGATTGGAGATTTGGATAGAGATGCAGTGATCAGACGTTTAAGAGAATCAAAACTGCATAAGCCGCAATATCGGAAATTTTGGATTCGTGTCTGCAATGAGATCATCGATGAGCTTCTCAATGAATCCTCTGAAGTCGATGAGGATTGGTTTGTACATAAGAAGAAGTTAGCACTCAGTTTAGGAAGGACTGATTTGGCTGCAAAGATTTTTTGGTTGCAGGTAATTCACAATGCCCGAAAGAAGGATTTGTGGACCAAGACTGAATTGAATTCCATGGAAGTTCTTGCGCCTCGTTTTCGGGCAAGGCATCTAAGGGATTTGTTCAGGTTTTTCGAATACAAGGTCAAAGGAATTGAAATTCTTCCTCAGAAAACAATAGAGGATCTAAATGATCTGGTGCTGTTTTTGAAGACATTGGATTACAATAGACAGCCCGAGGAACTGAATGCTGAAGATCTTCTGGAGTTGGTAGAGGACTATCGGAACTCGTTGAAATTCTGCTATGATGTGGTTCGAAATTTGCAGCAAAGTGTAAACAATGACTTGAGGCAGTTAGCGGAATTGGAGGTGGAAGAGTGGTTTTCAAACATGAATTCTTCCAGTTCCGGTTATCTGCTGGATTCTTTCTATAGCCTGATGATGCGCAATGAAAGCAATGCGGAAAGCTACAAAAATTTCATTTTGCTGTTCCGTAATTTTCTGCAAAAATCAGGCATCAAGCCAATTTACCCTGCCAAGCAGGTTTCAATTACTGAGGAGGATTTGAAATATGTTGATCTGATAGGTGAACCGATGGGAAATAAACCCAAACAAGTTTCAGTCCTTTCTCCGGGATGGAAATTCAAGGATCGGGTGATTTCAAAAGCCCGTGTAGTGGAGGTAAAAGATCATGAATGAAATAGTATTTGGAATTGACTTGGGAACTACGAACAGTTCCATAGCATTTGCGAAAGATCAAGGGATTGACAAACCAGTCCATGTGAAGAGCATTGCGATCAAGCAAATGGTCGAATCTGGTGCAATTCGTCCCAAAGAAGTATTGCCTTCTATTCTGTTCTACGACGGAAGGAATATTGTGGGGGAGTATGCACGGAGCAAGAGAAAATCATCTCCAATGAATGTAATTCAGTCAGTCAAGCTGAAAATGGGAAAAGATGAAAAATGGTACATTGAGGGAAAGACAGTTGACCCAATAATTGTGTCTTCGGAATACCTGAAGACTCTAAAAAAGGCAGCCTCAGATTTGATGCAGAAGGACATTACCTCTGCAATCATTGCAGTCCCTGCCAGCTTTGACAATGATATGAGAAAGGCAACTTTGGATGCTGCCCATTTGGCAGGGTTCAATGTTTATGGGGATGATGGCAAGCCTTTGGAAGGCATTCTCATAGATGAACCGAGAGCAGTGCTTTATGATCTGCTCAATCGTCAGATGAATGGTGATTTCCCAGAGGACATCATTGAGCCTGGCAAAACCACGCGAGTCCTAGTATTTGATTTTGGTGGAGGAACATTGGATGTCAGCCTACATGATGTGCAAATCGATGAAAACAATATGCTGAACATAGATGACCTTGCCATCAGTCGTTTCACTAATTTGGGTGGAGACACCTTCGACCAGCTTGTTGCTGAGTGGATACGGGAAGAATTCTTCAGACAACATCCTGAGTTGTCTTGGGATAATCTTAAACCATTTGAGCAACAGGCATTCATGGTTCAGGCAACAGTTGCGGCAGAACAGCTGAAGTTGGATCTGTCCAGTGCTGCACATTTTGTGGGTTGGGGTCAAGAGACTGAGCCCAGAGCAACGTTGTCAACTGGTAATCTCTATGGAGCATATTCGCTTACAAGGCAGGTTAGCCTTAAGGAATATGAAAAAATTGTGGAGGGACTCTTGGGAGACATATTTTCTTTGAACGATTATTTGACAATCAACCAGTTCACTGAACCAGAAGAAAGGAAGAACATCATTTATCCCATACTTGAAGTTCTCTACAAGGCTCAGGAGAAGTTTGGAGATGAACCGAGCATCGACAGGGTCATTCTTTCAGGAGGCATGACGTATCTTTCCCTCATTAAGGATCGGATTAAGAATCTGCTTGGGGTTGACCCTATTCAGATCCCGAATCCTGAAACTGCTGTATCTAGGGGGGCCGCAATTTATGGGATCTACAAGAACAGAGGGATACAAATAACCCCGATTTTGGCAGAGACCATTTCTTTGGGATTGGATAACGGAGATGCATGTGAACTTGTCGAAGCGGGAACTGTGCTTCCACATGTCAGGGAAATCGACCAGAACTTTATCATTCCGAAGAACAATTCGAGCATATATCTTCCCCTCTATCGTGGAAGTTCCCAACGAACTGAGAACCTTGAACTGATCAAGGGATTCTATTTCGATTTGGGTAAAACTTATCCACAAGGTACATCAGTAGGCGTAAAGATAGCCATTGACAGAAACAAAATCATCACCCTTTCGGCATGGTTGAGAGAAGATGCAAACGTTCAGTTTGAAGGAGAGCTTTCATATGAAAGCACCATCAGGCAGAAGGATGTAGCAAAGAAAGAAACTAAGCAGGAAACAGAAGAAGAATCGAAGGGGCCTGCCCATCCTCAAATTTATGAGAAGGAAGTAGATATCTCTGCGCTTTTGAACAAATATTTTTCCATTCTTTCCAGCAACAGCGAGAAGGGATTAGGAGCTATTGAGGACAGGATTGCCCGTGCATCAAACGGATTTTTGGCAATAGACAAACTTTGGCAAAAATATAATGCCGGTCAGTCCAATTATGCTTCAGTCAAACGGCTTCCGATGTTTATGGCAAAAATCTACAAGAAGCATCCAAATGCTCCATTGCAGCAACAATTTGTAGACAAGCTCCAGAAAATAATTACAAAAAATTACCTGTCCATGTCAAGCCTCAAGCAAAATGAACTGTATGGTGCCATATGGGCAATTGGGGAACTTGAATTGGAGAACCTAGCCCAACCTCTTGAGCATCTTCTAAGAAAGCATTCAGATCTGACCAAGTTTGACATATCCATCATCAGCCTTGGAAAGGTAGGATATACTGCCTCACAGGCGGAATTTGCTTATGAATTGCTGAAACGGGGGGTTTCAACAAGACGTATTGGTATGTCAATCAGTGCATTGTGGGCATTAGGGAAAATAGGTTCCCAGAACCGACCTGCTCCTGTACCACGTTCAGTCTTTGATAAAATGCTTTCCGACATTCTCAAGATTACTGAAATACATCTGAAAGGTAGAACGATCAATTTCAACCTCGTAAGAAATGCAGCATATGCTTTGGGAGAAATTGGTGATTCAAGGGAAAATCAAGTTTGGTCACAGTCAACTCGAAGCTTCGTTTTGAATCAACTCGAAAATATGAAGAAAACCATTTTCAACTTGAGTTTGGACAGAACGCTCGACGACAAAAAGAAAGAACAGTTTAGCTTTCTATACGAATTCTTTGATACTGTAACCAAAATGATCAAAGGAGAAAAGATCACTGAGGATGAAGAGAGAATCTTGCTGGCAATCAGATCTGGATTGGATGTAGCCAATTAGAACCCATAGAAATTGTGCAATTGGCAACCTTTTTATCTTTTCTTCCCAAAAGAATTATAAGTTGACACTTCCTCAAAGGGTTTCAGATTTGGAATATTGGATGGCCCAACTTGCATATTCCCAAATGAAAACAGATATGCAATTGCAACAGTTGTCAAAAGAAATGAAGGACTTCAAGGATGAAATGAAGAACTTCAAAAATGAAATGAACAAAAGATGGGGTGAATTGGCTAACAAAATGGGAACAATTGTTGCAGATTTAATTTATCCCAATCTTCCAACTCTTCTTCAGGAAACATTTTCTCTTCCCGAACCTCTTGGAATTGGAATGAATATTCGAAGAAAGGACAAGAAAACAGGAATCCAAGGAGAGATTGATGTACTTGTTGAATTTGATGAAATCGTGTTCATTAACGAGACAAAATCAACCTTAAGGTTGTCACATCTTGAAGAATTTGACCAATTTATTAAAGAGAGGTTTCCGATACTTTTCAAGGAATATTTGGACAAAAAAATCATCCCCATCATGTCTTCACTTAAAATCGAAGAGGCATTAATACTAGAATTGACTGCTAAAAAAATGTTTGGAGTTATGGTTTTTGGGAACATTTTGACTTTCAAAAACCTTGAGGATATCAGGAAAGTCTACGGGCTGTAAGTTTATTTGTCAAATAAATGAAATAAGACATCTATTGTTTCATAGTTCTGGTGCGGGTTTTTGGGGAAGCTTGATACTTGCTTAACTAGGTAATCCTATCAAATCCCTTTTTCTTAATCTTGGTCTCTGGCGTAATCATCCTTTTTTTAGAGACGAGGAAACTAGAAAAGGCAAATTTGATCAGCGCACGATACATTACAGAAATGTAGCT
>JALUTL010000240.1 GCA_027016475.1 Candidatus Heimdallarchaeota archaeon | reverse complement strand
TCTCCATACTCTGCATCTTCTGTTAGCTCTGCAATTACTTTCCCCCATTTGTACTTTGTCTTTATCTCCGATTCCGTTCCTTGTAAGACGTCCTGTAGCATCTCCTTTACGCTTCCTTGCAGTTCGTTCGGGATGACTTGCAGAAGTTCTTTTTGTTGCTCAGTCAGTCTCATTGCGGCGTGCTCCTAGCAAACCTGCGTCCGTTTGATGTGTTCAGCTACGTCCTCGAATTCCTGTACGACCACTACCAAATTAGAAGACTCTTTAGAGTAAGGTACCACCGATATAAAGCACTTTTCATTACTCTCGGGATAATTAAGTATGTCATATACAAAGCTTACTTTAGTATGCATTACTAAGCATGAGGTAGGAGTTCTTAAATCTGGAACTGTAAATACTACTCCTACGTTTACATTAGACCCAAAAGAATCGTACATATCTTGAAGGAGCTTAAACGAAGATAAGCTACGAATGTTATGTATGAGTCTAGCTACACTTAAACTTCGAGAGATTTCCGGAGTACGTACATACCGCATTACTATAGGAGAGTCAATCCTTGTACAAGCTGCTTCGAGCATATCTCCATAAGGCTCAATTGCCTCCATCTCTTCCCTGAGCCGCTTTCCTACATATCCTAGAGATCTCAGAAGGTGTTCAGCAAGTTTAGACGGGATATCTGCCTTGATAGTGTTAGTTACTTGCCTACTCGTTATCGCTTTCCTCTTCGGGGTGCTCTCCATTGTTGCCTTCTTCATCAGCAGATAGTGCTTTGTAGATTTCGTTTACACTAACGAGACGAGCCTCTTCTAGTTGCTTATTGAAATCTATACCAGGTACGAATATCTTACTTTGCTTTATCCCGAACAACCTACGCAGTTCGTTTAGGTACTCCTTGTTCTTATGTATAATCGCTCCCATTTTCTGATATGTAACAGGTTCTTTTTTATCAACACCTAAGCCGGGAGCATAACATCTACCTCTACCAGCATCAGCTAGTCCTATTAACTTACGAGCTTCTTTTATTTTAGGATCATCTTTAGGTTTGCCAAGTAATAGCAGAGTTGTAGATTTATTCCAATTCCAAACCGTTCTTTGTCTGTAGGGAGCACCTGTAACGGGATTTTCTTTATCTTCAGTAGCCCAAAGTACTTCTGTAAATATGCGTCGTTTGCTGGAGCCGTAAGCGTTATTCATCATAATCAGCTCTAACTTATTACCCTCAAATTTAGCCGTACGTATATCTTCTGCTTTTCTTACTCGTAGTTCGAAACTCTCATGGAAGAATAACGCATACCCTCCTGGGACATGATATTCTGTTACTCCATTGTTCTTATGCACCTTTAGATGGCTTACTAAGATAACCAAAAAAGGCCAATTAGCAATATCTCCAGGTAATGCTTTTAAGAAATTGTTTAGCATTAGCGCTTCTATAGGGAACATCCTGTCCATAGCTCCTTCCTTTTTGTACTTATTCAATACTTCGTTCGCAGGTTTACCTAGAACAGAGTCTATAACGGCTAGGAACGGGAAATCCATTCCTATTCCTTTATCTGCCTTTGTCTTACCTACCATTTGCTCCTTCATTAGAGCGATAACTGTTTTTAGTTTCTTCTGCCAATCATCTACGCTATTTGCATGAATAATACCCACTGTGTCGTTTACAAAGTTATCCCAACCAACTGTAGATGCTACCCATTCTGCTGATATCTTGCTCTCGTGCTCAATAATCGACGCTACACCACCACAAAAGTCTATAAACCATCTAGCAATCTCGAAACACAGACCGCTTTTACTAGATTTAGGAGGCCCATAGATATGTAGCACTTTTCCTAATACAAGACCTACATTATCAAACAGATATTCCAATGCAAAACATGGAAAAGGGACGCATATTTGGCTTTTCCATAAGTCCTTAGCCATTATCGTCTCTAGTGAGTTATTCCCACCTAGAGACGAAATTAGAGAGCTTATTGCTGTTCTGCTAGACTTTCTTATTTCGTCTATCTGGCGTCTATCTTGTTTCTTCTTCCTTTTAGCCATAGAAGAGCCTCTGTAACAAGAAGATAGAAGAGAGGGGCTTACAGATAGCCCCTCTCAAATTCGACACGTTAACGACTTAGTCTTCCCCTAGTATCTCTTTAAAGTCTTCTTCGAGAGCAACTTCGTCCTGACTCGCTTCTTCCAAAGCCTGCATGTCGCTGTCATCTAGAATATCATTAAAGTCGTCTGACGTACTATCTTCTAGTACGTCTTCGTCATCAACAACAATTTCGTTCTGTTCTACAGTGTCAAAGTCAGAAAATGCAGAGCTGTCGTCATTATCCGAATCAGGTCTAACTGTAGCAGAGGTAAGGGGTTCTTTAGGTTTGGAACTTACCGGGATTGTTCTGCGATTCTTGATTAACTCTATTACTTCCGGAGTCATAAACTCAGGATTATCCGCCCATGCAAATTGTAGGATTTTAGCATTTCCTCTCACTATCTTTGCACATAAGAGGCAAATTTCTTGTACGGACGGGATGTAGAGAAGATCATACCACTCGACATATTTAGATTATATAGACTCCCATACCTTATCCGGGATTGAAGGAGTAATCTTAGTCTTTTTACCGGCTAGCACTAAGTTCTTTTCGATAAAGCTTACGTAGCCTTTAGGTTTGAATTCCGTTTCATCAGAGCTTCTTGCTCCGGAGAATATATCACCTTCCTCCATTTCTAGTACTTCTTCCTTTTCTAAGTTTTCGCGGTTCATTATCCTGATAAACCGCCCACCGCTAAGAGGAAATGTAGGATCTCCATATTTCATAGAGTTTTCGTAGTCATAAGGATCTCCTACGTATCCAGAGTTAACCTCGTTCAATTGCGATTGCATGCTCTTTAATGCCGACTTAGACAGCTTCACAATTACAAGTTTGTCTTTCTTAGCAGCACCAAGAGGTACCTTATTCTTACCTACATAAAGAGTATTTCCACACGAGTAGACTATAGCTCTGATAAAAGTCAGAGTGCTAGGTTTAGGCAGGACCGGAGGATTACCTAGTATCAGAGTATTCCACTCTCCTGGTACAGAGCCTTCCTTTACTGCAGCAGCTATTGCATTTCGCATGATTATGTAGGGGTTCTGGTCAGCTTGCTCTATTCCCGCTGCAACGTCGTACAAGATGAATGAATACTGAGTTTTACCTGCTCCTGCATAACTTACTGCGGGATACGTCCTAATCCAATCCGTAAAATCGTTAGGAGCTGTTGTGTATCTGTAAGGAATAGGCTCTCCGTTATCTATAGCAGGTAGAGGCCGGAAGATTATTGCAGAATCTTTAGCTCTGAATACAGGCTTTACCACTGTCACGTTATAACCAGGACGAACAGTTAGATCGCCCGATTGCTGAGTTTCATCTTTGCCATGATCGGCATATCTGTACTTAGCCATTCTGACTCTCCTGGGACAAGACTACCACAGATTCAACCTCCACTTCCTTTACAGGTTCGCTAGCAACTTGTGTTAGCTTTTTCATAGATTCCTCTAGAGCTTTTAGAACAGGGTCCAAATCTATAGAAACTTGTACTAGGTTCCACTTAGGATCAAAACTTATCGTCGCTCCTAGAAACGAGTTTTCGTCGGACTTTCTAGGGAGCACATAGTCTATATGCTCAACTGCTAACGAATTGGAGAACACTATCTTGAGTCTGTTATCAGAAGTTATTTCCCATGAACGTGCAGGAAATTTGACTTTTTGCACATTGGTTTCCGTATCGGGTTTCGTAATTGTAGGTTCTGTAGTGGTCAATTTACAT
>JALUTL010000239.1 GCA_027016475.1 Candidatus Heimdallarchaeota archaeon | reverse complement strand
GGCTGGAACAACCTTAAGGAAGAACCTTCCCAAAATCGATGGAAGCACAACAAAGGTCATACTAATAGGTGCTGAAGAGGATAAGCTTCATGGGGCAGAAGAAACAAAGCAAATAGCGGAAATGACACCCAATGCATCATATATTGACTTAAAGACCAACTTTGCTGCTCATGATCAACCATTGGTGAATTTATTAATCAAGCTGTGCAACAACGACCTTTCTACACTAAATGAACTTAAGTAATTTTTTCTGTCAGATTTTACACGTTCGTGCAATAACCTTCTTTTGCCAGTAAAATCAATTATAGTTGAGTGCCGATTACTGTTCTCATTGCTGATGATTCTCCTTTTATGCTTAAACTTCTACAAGACACACTGAAAACGGATCCTAATTTGAAAATCATAGGAGTTGCAAAGCGAGGAGTTGAATGCATAACACAGGTAATCACAAAACGACCAAGAGTGGTAATTCTTGACATCATGCTACCTGATGAAAGTGGTCTCAACATAGTCTATCAGATAATGAGAGCGAGACCGACTGCTGTTGTTCTGTTTTCTTCCTTGACTGCAGAAAAGGTCAAGCAAGATTCACTGGTCTTTAACTATGGCATTGTTGATTTTGTCAGCAAGCCTCCTGCCGAAGTAGATGACCCGATTAAATTTCTTCGAAAAACCTTGCTCCCCAAAGTGCATACGCTTGCAAAATTGAATATTTTCAAATTTAAGACCTTGATCTCAAGCACAAATGATGAATTCTTGGGTCGAGTCACCAAGCAGCCAGCAACTGTCGTACAAGAGAAGATCGAAGAGCGTATCGACATTCCACATAGAATTCACAATGTCATTGTAATTGGAGCAAGCACAGGCGGACCAGGCGCGCTTACAGAATTGCTTCCAAGGCTCCCTCCCACTATTCCTCCAATTCTTATTGTGCAACATATGCCAGCAGGGTTCATTGAATCATTTGCCCAAAGGTTGAACCAAATTTCTCAAATTGAGGTTGTTCCTGCTGTAGAAGGACTGGATCTAAAAAGAGGGCATGCATACATTGCCCAAGGTGGAAAACACATGGAACTCAAGAAGAATCACAGAGGGACTATAGAGATCACCTTGACAGATGGTCCACTTGTCAACTTTGTCAAACCGTCTGTTGATGTAACGCTAAATTCGGCAATCGATATTTTCAAGGGTAAAGTAATGGCAGTCATCATGACGGGAATGGGAAAGGATGGATTAAATTCCTCCAAAAAATTGAAGAAGTTGGGTGGAAAAATTCTCGCTCAAAGTGAAGAGGATTCTGTGATTTATGGCATGAATAGGGCAGTCATAGAGGCAGGGATTGTAGAGGGTGTGTATACAATTCCAGAGCTGGCAAAAGCAATTGCAAACAATTAGGATGCTACCGTTTTTTCAATGGCCTTAACAATTTCTTCATTTCTAAAAGGTTTGATTATAAATTCCCTTGCCCCCGATTTAATGGCATCTAAGACAAATGCTTCTTGTCCCAAGGCAGTAACCATTACGATTCTTGCATTTGGATCAAAAGACATAATTTGCTTGACTGCTTCAATTCCGTTCTGTTTTGGCATTACAATGTCCAACGTCATACAGTCTGGTCGTTCTTTGGCCCAAATCTCAACGGCATCCAAGCCCGTTTCTCCTTCTGCTACAATTTCATGTCCGGCTTCTGTCAAAATCTTTCTAAGAACAAGTCGCATGAATTTTGCGTCATCAACTATTGCTATTCGAGCCATAAGTTACCCTCAATTTCTATTTGATTAACATATTAAAAACAATTTCGACACTATTTAATTGTTTTTTAGCGATTATATATACAAGCAGAAATCCTCATTATCTTTGTGAAATTTCATTGAGAATCTAGCACACTGTTAATGACTTGCGCAAGTTGACTTAATCTGAAGGGTTTTGTCACAAAATCTTTTGCTCCAGCTCTCAGTGCTGGCTGAACTATGTGGGGACTGGAAATGGAAGTAACCATGACAACTTTTGCGTTTGGATTCATGGTCAATATCCTCTTCAGTACCTGAAGCCCATCCATTTTCGGCATGACCACATCCAAGGTGACAAGATCGATTTCATGCATATGCTGCGCGTATATGTTGACTGCATCTTCACCGTTTACCGCACGGTATACAACATCATGACCCATCTTCCGCAGCAACTTTTCAATGACCATTAACATGAACCGTGCATCATCCACAATCATAATTCTTGCCACTTACCAAGTCACCATGCCAAGTCTCTATTCCTTCATATGTTCTTGTATCTTACTAACTAGTTCATTCTTATTGCTTCGAGCACTAACATTTTCGATACCCATCTCTATAGCAATACGAATCAGCTCTGCTTTGGTCAGGCTTGACAGGTCAAGCGGACTTTCGCCAAACTGATCCTCTTCCTTCTTAGCTTTTGCAGGTTCCTGTGGTGCTACAGGTTTCATTTCCTCTTTTTTGACTGGTGTGACACCTTTATCGTCAACAATCAAATCCATATCGTCATCCAAGTCATCAAGAGAGAAATCAGCTCCAGATACTTGACCAATCTGTTCATTGGTAACTGTGACTTCGTCAGATGTTTCTATTTCTTTCGCGAACGCCTGCTCCCGGACGCTTGCTAATTGTTCCAACTGTGACACGTCATATTCTGACAGGATTACTTCCATGGTCAAAATAATGACTGTTCCCAATTCTGTTTGGACAACTCCTTCAAGGAACGGTGTACTTTTGTCTTTGGAAATCAAAGCAAAAGAAGTCTGAATGTCTGCTTCATCAACTGTAAGTACTGCCTCAACGTAGTCAACCAACAGTCCAACCAACGACTTTCCAACATTGACAATCAGTACATAATTCCTGTCATCTTCGTCAAAGGTCCTTCTTGGTTTTCTGCTTTCTTCAACCAACAGCCTTCTTTTCAAATCTATTGTTGTAATGATTTGTCCCCGGAAATTGATGACTCCTGCCACATAGTCTGGCGCTTGAGGAATTGGAGTGATTGAATCTGGTACAAATACCTCTTGGATGTTGTGCACATCAAAAGCAAAATACTCATCATTCAGAAGGAATGTAACAAGTTTCTTCTGTTTGGCGGTTTGTTGTGTGCTCATGAATGACCTCATCCTATCTTTGAAATAATAATAAAAAAGTCATTCTCATACAGAATGGAAGTTGCATTCATTCCATAAAAGAAACGTGCAGTTTTGAAATCCATCACATGCTGTTTACGCTACCTGCTCCAACTCTACAAGCAATTGGCCTGGATTCACCTGCTGTCCTTCTTCGACTAACACTTTCTTTACTGTTCCACTAATTGGTGAATTGATTTCGTTTTCCATCTTCATGGCAGACAGAAGAAGAAGATTTGATCCAACAGCGACAGAGTCCCCTGCCTTTACGGCGATTTTGGTCACCACCCCCGCCATGGGTGACTGTACAAGTCCACTACCAGTTTCCTCCCGTGATTGGTACTCAAGTTCATCAATCACTTGAACATCGAATGTGAATCCTTTAATATGGATACGAAAAACATCAGAGGACAATTCTATAATGTCTTGAACAATGATTGCTTCATCTGGGCCATTTGTTATTTTCCATACTCCATTTTCTTGGACAAACGAGAATGCTTCACCAGTATCCACAACTGTTGCCTTCAGCTCTTTTTTGTTGATTTCAACAGGTACCGCTTTTTTTTCATAGATTGTTTCATATGTCTCCATATTACCAACTCATACCTGGGAAAAAGGAACTTTTCCATAAGTAAACTATTTTTCCTTTCTCTTCTGGAA
>JALUTL010000238.1 GCA_027016475.1 Candidatus Heimdallarchaeota archaeon | reverse complement strand
AACCCTTGGATGAACCAAATATAAAAAATAAAAAGGGAGAAAGATTATGAACCTTAAGAGATTAATAATTATGCTCTCTAGATGGTCAGCATTATGGATAAATTGAATCCTGATGATTTTGAGAAGATCAAAGCTAAGTCTTTCTTGACTTTGATCGATGATTTTCCTCTTCCCGCATCGATTCAAAAACTAGACCGAACACTAGTATTTCAAAACAAACTTGCCAAGAAATTCTTCGCAAGCAACAAGTACCCAAAGTACTGCTTTACTCGATGGGATTTTGTCTCTAAAGACGAAGAGATCCCATGCTTTGCTTGCCCTCTTTTAGAAATGGTGAAGTCAAACACTCCTAAGACCATCATTCGCCAAACAAAAGACTCGTCAGGTGCAACCTTGTTTCTTGAAGTTTCTCACTACCCTCTCGTTGATAAAGATACTAACGAAACTGCCTATTTTGTAGAAGTAGTGAGAGACGTTACGGAATTTGTGTTATCAGGATTGTTAGAAAAGGGGAAAAAACTCATCGAATCCGAAGAAGCCCGGGCTTATTTCCTAAGCATTCTGAGCTTTGTCAAGCCAGCTAACCTGCTGGTCTCAGAAACTCTCCCCTTCTATTCTTCATCAATTGAAAAGAACGAATTTTTCTCCAACATTTCTGCAGTTAGTTACTACGCAGTGGGGCACACACAAAAATGGGTACCTGGCCTTTATGGACCATTACCAATAAAGAATCAAGATGATTATTATTTGATCTTGTATGCTTTTGCAAAGAAGACCAAACAACCAATAACTGACACTCGTTTGAAAGAAGATCTCCTCATTCTCTCTGTTTTTTCTCGAAAAGAAATGCTTCCTTTCTGGACTTTCAGGGAAACACTTTCGACGCTCTTCGAGTCTTTTTTTGCCAACATAGAGTACTGCGAGAACATAACTATTGATACATTGGCAGAACTCAGAAAACAGATAAATCGTCTCATGAGGAGTGAGCTACGTGTCTTACTGAACTTGAAGTGATTCGTCGTTTGAGAATGTTACCGTGATATTATGGTTGGTTTTAAGCACTAATGGTTCTTTTGGTCACATGTCATCTTTGACAACAATGTTGTCTCGATTCCTCAGCAAGAAAAAGCACGCTAATCTTTGCCTGATTGGAGAAGTGAACACAGGAAAGAGCACTCTTGCCAACAAGATTGGAATCGATTTTGCGGGGAAAGAAATCAGCCCTGTTAGTGAAATTCCACACGAGACAAGGGAAATCGCGGTTTTGGAAAAAGTAGACTTTTCAAACGATGGCAAGGAATTAGAGCTCACAATTATTGACATGCCCGGGATTGCGACTCAGGTTGATTGGAGAGAATTCACCAAGTACGGGCTCAACAAGGAAGAAGCAATGCAAAGAGCGAAAGAAGCCACAAAGGGGATTGTAGAGGCAATAAAACACCTCAACACCATTGATATTGCACTTGTTGTCATGGACAGCACAAAAGTGCCCTTTGATCAAGTCAATCTTACTTTACTAGGGGCCTTGGAAATGCAAAAAAAACCATTCATTATTGTTGCAAACAAGATCGATCTACCTAATTCTAGCCCTGACTTGATACAAGAAACCTTTCCGCAACACAAAGTAGTTCCCATATCCGCTCTCAAAGGAGAAGGCATCGACCGATTATATCAAGCGATCGCACAATTCGCAAGCTAAAGAGGTGAAGAAAATGACCGTACAAGGCGTAGATTTTATACCAGAAGCGATTTTGGATCGGTTAGAAGCAGAAGCAAGATTCGATCTCATCCTCAACAGTGTCTCACAAAAAAACGTCGTTGTAATCGAAAGAGCCCTTGAACCCCAAGAAGAGCTTGACTTGATATCAAGAACCATGCAACGTGTTGACGCTGATAGATTCACCGGGATCAAACTGTTCTCCTTAAAGTCTCGAGTCAATGGAGGAAAATCACTGTTTGGCAGATCAAAGTCTCTTACCTTTAGTGTGATCGCCCCCTCCGACTCAGTTCAAGTAAGAGACGTAGGCGGCGTTCTATCATTACGCATCCCCTCCTAATCGCACCACTCTTTTGGAATTCTCTTTATCTATTCTTCTTTCTAATTTGTAATCGGAACCAATTTGTATCAGTAGAAAAAACACTCGATGTGAAAATTGGAAGAGGAAAATTGGGGAAGAAAACCATAGTTTTCTTAAGCACTAAAGATGAAACCGAGGTTTTTAACAACAATCTCTTTCACTCCATCTTAAGGAACCCCCTTGAATTTCAATCGCAGGGCGACAAAATCGTAAAGGATGATCTCTCACTACTTGCGCCTGTCTCCCCCTCTAAGATCGTGTGCGTTGGGAGAAATTATCAAGATCATGCCCGAGAATTGGGAAACCCCATTCCTGACGAACCTTTATTATTTCTAAAACCTCCCTCGACAATCATCGGCCCTGGACAAGCCATATTACACCCCCCAAGAACGAATAATTTGCAATTCGAGGGCGAAATCGCCCTAGTCATGAGAAAGAGAATACGACAAGCAAGTGTCAAAGAACTAGAAAGTATTCCAGATCTCTTCGGAATAACGCTTTTCAACGACGTGACTGCCAGAGACTTGCAACGAGAGGACAAAACTTGGTTACGGGGCAAGGGACACGACACTTTCGCTCCCATTGGCCCACATGTGATTCTTTCGCCTCTTCAAAGCGAATATGACATATCAACGAAGCTTAACGGTAAAGTTGTGCAAAAGTCAAACACGCGCTACATGAAATTTCAATTTCTAGATATAATCTCTTACATTTCCGAAATCATGACATTGGAACTCGGAGACGTTATTCCCACTGGAACTCCTGCAGGAGTCGCTCCCATGAAAATCGGGGATCTAGTGGAAATTGCTTCCCCGCAGATAGGAGTTTTGCATAATCCCGTTGAATCCTGGGATCAGCGTAAACCACTAATTTTGTGAACTGAAAAAAACGGCATATTAAATGTTGAGAGAAAACCTTAAGGAGAAAAACCCCGATTATAAAAATAAACCTCTAGTGGCTTGGCTGGGATTATGGTGGTATGCTGATGGCTCGCGAAAAAAGAAAAACTCTGCTTCTCCATCCGTTGCGCAGAGAAATCTATAGAATCGTTTCGGAATTCCCCGGTTCATATTTCTTTGAAATAGCATCTGCTCTGGATCTTCCCCACGGAACTGTTTCTTGGCATTTGAAAAAGCTCGAGAAAGCAGGTCTGGTTAGTACAATCAAATATGGTGGTAGGAGAGTTTACTTTTCGAAAGCTCTAAGAACCCCTGAAATCGAAAGAGCATTTGTAGTTTTGAGAAGTCCAGCCACCCAACAAGTGTTTGAATATATTCTCAATAATCCCGGATGTTATCAAGTCCAGATTGCTGAGAAACTAGGACTACATCATGATACTGTCAGACACCATGTCAATCGGTTGAAAGAAGTCAAACTCATCGAAGTTATTCGTGAAGGAAGGACTGTGAGATATTTCATCGGTGAAATCGGAAAAAAAATTATCGAAGGTAGCACAGAAATCATTTCAAGAGCCTACATCGAATACCTCTTTTCCAGGCTCGAAGAAGAATGTCTCCATCCCGAAATCGTTGAGCAAGATGTAAACAAGGTTACCATTAGGGTTTCATGTCCCGGAAGAGAAGACGCCTACCTAAGTATTGAATTGAAAGGATGGGAATTCGTCAAAGAGAAAACTGAAGAAGCCCTTGAAAGCTTCAAAGATGACGATGAAAGTGCAAAAGTAATTGCCGAATCAAAAGGACCGGCTGAAGGAAAAATAAACG
>JALUTL010000237.1:509-3803 GCA_027016475.1 Candidatus Heimdallarchaeota archaeon | reverse complement strand
GTTATGGCCCTTTGTGAATGTGGAAAACATTTTCGTTCTTCCATCTGGCCTGGCAATTGCAACAATCTTTGCTTTATTGCTGTATTTCCTTTGGCTTTTGTGGATTATTTGGGATTTTATTAATCAGACTTGACTAAAATATTGGTAAACGCGTTGAAATCATTAGATAAGACACTTAAGACTTGAATTTATGGATTGATAGGATGGACAGAAAAGGGGTATATGTCTATATCCTCCAATGCAAAGACAATAGTCTGTATACTGGCATTACAAAAGACTTGACAAATCGCATGAAGCAGCATCAAACTGGGCAAGGAAGCAAATATGTCAAAAGTCGGCTTCCTTTTAAACTGGTCTATTCAAAACTGTACAAAGACAGATCCAGTGCAATGAAGAGAGAAAGAGAAATCAAAAAAATGTCTAGAGAGAAGAAGTTGTCTCTCATTAGAAATTGGCAAAAACAAGGGAATTACCAGTATTGCTTAGATTTTGTGGAATAGTAAGCGAGAAGCACTTTTTGAGTCATATCCTGCGTATGGGTTTCGACAACTCTGATTTTTAGCCCTCTTAACCTTCTTTTGAACTCTTCAATTTCTTTGACACGTTTGAAAATTGCGTAATCATATAATCCACGAGCTAGAGGATCGGAAAGGTCAATTGTGATTGGTTGTTTGGTTTCGGGATGTGTAAACTTGACTTTCCCCATATTCTTCGGTAGGACAAATTCTCCATAATCAGTGACTTGCAACAGCTGGACTTCATGGTTCATTGCCTTGGCAATTCGAAAACCCCTAAAGGTTTCATCCAGTTTGTCATGGAGATCTGAAATTACAAGAATCAGCGATTGTCTTTTGAGAAGAGAAGCAACTTCTTTCAATGCTTCACCAAGATTGGTCTGTCCTGATGGAGTTAATCTGAGAAGTTTATGGAAGATAAAATATTCATGTGATTTTCCGCCTTTGGGTGGAATGAATATTGATATCTCATCTGAATAGGCTCCAAAGCCAATAAAATCCTTATTCATGATGGTGGCATGTGTAAGACTTGCAATTGCTTCTACAGCGCTTTTGATTCTTGGTTCTTTTTGACCGATGAGCATGGAAGCCGATGCATCCAATAAGAGAACAACGTTTGTGTTTCTCTCAAGCTCAAATTCCTTCACAATTAGCTTGTTTTGGTATTTGGCCGTGACATTCCAGTCAATCCTTCTTAGATCATCACCTGGAATATATTCCCTAAGATCTATAAAATCTGTACCATCTCCCCTAAATTTGGATTGCCTGCTTCCAGCCAAGAATGAAGCAACCTTTTCTTTTGCAAGGAGGGCCAAATTCTTTACCTGCTTGGCAAGGAGAACCTTTTCGGCTTCTTTGATTGCCTGTATCTGTGATTCAGAAAGTTCTTCACCATTGGATGCTACTTCAGTGGACATGGTTAGCTCTCCAGTAATACAATCATGTTCATTCCTACTCGTTCCTGCTTATCAAGCTCTGTTGAAGAGGGAAAGAACGTTGGATCCCAAAGTAATCGGTCGACAAACTCCAAAAATTTGATTTGAGAATCATAGTTTCTTCTGCCGGTCTTGTCTGCCCACCATTCTATTAATTGAGGAGTGGTCGGCACAAGTACTAATTCATCTTCATCGAACATTGCATTGTACCTTGCAAGGAGTTCAAAATAGTGCTTTGCTACAAGCTCTGCCTTTTCACCTTTCTTCAAAAGATATTTGCGATCTATTTGAAGAACTCCTGATTCTGTGATGACATGCTCTTCGGTCAAGCTTTCCTTGTACGCCTGAATTGCTTCCCTTCTTCTACTGATTGTCTGGTAGACTGTCCACAAAGGATTTATTGGAGAATAGTCATAATAGTAATCAACTGATTTGATTTTATATTTCTTCAAAACATAGTCAAAATTCATAGGTGCAACGAGAAACAATGGGACAAAAATCAGGAAAAGAATGACCATGACCACAAATGCCATAGCGGGTTCCTGACCGGTTCTGAATACAAGAGCAATCGAAATGAAGAATAAAGAGGCAATGTATGAACCCGCAAACCACAATGGGCCTTCTTCATATATTGATCCACTTATTGCTCCTCCTAGTGCAAGTCCGATTACTGAAAAACTTGCATTGGTAAATGGTGCCGTCGTGATGAACGTAACAGAAAGAAATGGCAGAATTAATGCCCCTGCTACAAGTCCTGTTTGGATACCATAAAGAATTGGATCCAGTTTCCTTTCAAAATAGCTTCCTGTGTTTTTCAGTCTGCTGTCATATCTGCTTTGCTCTGTCCGTATCAATAGGGCTTTCTGTCCAGCAACCAAACCAGCAATCAAACCGATGATCAGACTGAACCCTGTATCCATTGCAACTGTCAAATCGTTAAGCTGTACTCCATAGATGTTTTGTACATCATCAATTATATGTTCAGGAAATGCAAATAATGAGTAATATATTATGGCAACAAACCATGCATGAACAAATGCAGTTGCAGAGGCTCTTACTGAAATGATATAAGGGGATAAATCTCTGGGTTCCCATATTGCATCTTTTGTAAAGAATGCAAACCGTTGTTTCAATATACTAAGGCGAATGGATTGAATAGCATAGAATGTAGCTGAAAGAAGAGTAGGAATTGCTAAAATAACAATGAATGACAGTGGGTCACCATTGAATGAACCAGCAAAGAGCTGAAAAAGATTAATTCCAAAAGGCGAATTAGATCCAGAGATAAACTCTTTTGTTGCATCCCACAGGTTAAGCCCGAAAAGCCCAAGAATAAAAACAAATGGGATGAACAGGGTGAAGTTGGTCCATGAATTGATTGAGTAAAAACTGACTGCGGTTCCTCGTGCTGTTTCTGCAACTCTACAACCATAAAGGTCTGGACCAAGCACTTTATTTGCACTTATCACTGCGACCCGTTCTGATATTTTTGAATGAGTTCTGTAACCGAAACGCTGGAAATACCGAACAACTTTGTCATTAATTCGTCGAATTTGGATTGAGGGCTGTACCATTTAGTGCATAACCTCCTGAGTTATTTTGCTGGGTTCCGCAGTTTCTTCAATTGAGGACTTCTTCCTTCCTTTTCTCCAATCATTCAAATAATAACCGAACGATACAACAGCAGGCAATAGCATTGGTGCACCAACTATGAAAAGAGTACCACCCCAAATCAGGAGATAACTGGTAGGAGGAAATCCGTACAGATTTATCAATGCCCTTGCTTCTTCCTTTTGAACAAAAATTGTTCCTTCATCCGGAAAAGTGAAAGAGTAGCTCAATGG
>JALUTL010000237.1:0-499 GCA_027016475.1 Candidatus Heimdallarchaeota archaeon | reverse complement strand
TGAGTTATGTTTCCTACGGTAACTGCCAATATCTCTATCTCAATAATGAACTCATCCACCACAGTCGGTGTTTCCAAAAGTTGTGATTGTGTTGTTTGTGCGCTTGTGTTGGCCAAAAGCAGGTCAACCGTCTTTGATTCTCCTTGAAAGGTGGAATAATTGTTTCCGTTCAATTTTGCTTGAAGCTTGAAATTGATGAACATAATCCTTATTCCCGAAACAGTGTCATTGGGAAGCGACTTTACGGAAATTGTGACGTTGACAGGATGAAGACCACCCTCAGTCCATACAACATCCGTTTCTGCAAAAGCACTCATTACATACAATCCGTTTGGATCTAACATGAAATCCTTGGGAATACCAATCTCACTTGATGCATGAGGTATGCCCAATGCAAGGATAGTTATCAGGATTGTTATTCGAATAGATAATTTTGTACCAAAAATTGAAGTGTTTTTCATATGCTGACCCCTAAAGTTGATCGAGTATGACTAAAGCC
>JALUTL010000236.1 GCA_027016475.1 Candidatus Heimdallarchaeota archaeon | reverse complement strand
GAATATACCTCCGTCTTATCCCATGAGGAATAAAATTTTTGAGAAGATAATAAAAATAATAAAAAATTTGTTCATGGTAATAATTGTTTGAACTAAAATGGCTACCGATTGGTTTTTCATATCTTAAATCAAGATTGGGGGATTTAGAAATTAAATAGAAAATGGATATATATGCTTGCCTTATCTTTCGAAAAATTGTTGCCGGTATGTGGACAAAGTCTCGCTCTTTGTTCATTTTTATTGGCAAATTATTTTATACTGGCGGGATAGGGTCTAAAAATGGTTGCTTCCTTCCTTCAGTATTTAACTCTTGCAATAATCTTTGCCGATTTGTGTTTGCTGTTATTCTATCTGAAACGGACTGCTACGGTTTATCGTAAGGAAAAGGTTGCTGTTGGGTTACTGTTCCTTGCTTTCTTCAGTACACGGGTTTTGATTTCAATCGTACAGGGGTGGGGTATTCTGCACTATCCAGAAAGGGAGATGCTGAGCGATACAGTTGCTTTGGGTGGAATTTTTGTAGGATTCTTCGGCATAATGCTTCTTGAGAATTATCGTGCCAGCTTATATGACGTGAAGCGGTTGATAATAGGGGCAATATTGGGGACTGTAACAGCGACATTCATTTTCCTGTCGAGGTCAGAGAAAGTTGGGACTGCCTTGAAAGAAGAATTTCCTTTTTTTATTCAGGTGAGTGTTCCACTTTTTTTCATCTTTGTTGCCATCACCATCTACAGAATCACGAAGGAGATGGATGCCTATGCAACTGCAAAACAACAGGCCTCCCTCAAAAAGATCCGTACTTTTTTTATGGTCAACTATCTTGGTGTTCCCCTCTATATCATGTTTGCTCTTATCAGAACTACAACTCTAGATGACCCATTGCCTGAATTGAATAACACCAATTTTGTCTTTTTCTCAATTATTCCTAACACAATATACTTGATTACGGACACATTGTGGTATTTTGCTTTCATTAAACATGGTACGCTTTCCTTTCTGCAGATTCAAAATGTAGATTGGGTCGTACTGACGAACAGAAATGGTGTGGCCATCTATGAATACACTCCATTGAAAGAAGGTTATTTTGAGGAGAACTTGCTTTCTGGTGCATTGTTTGCAATCAGCTCAATCTTGAAAGAAACAGCGAAAATAACTGGCGATCTGAAAATGATCCAGATTGGAGAATACAAAATCATTATTAGACATGGAAATGGGTTGTCGACAATTGTGTTCACCAAACGGCCAACAAAATATCTCAACCAGGCCGCTGAAATGATATTGCAAAAACTGTCCTTTATCATTGACCCTGAAAGCATTAATGTTGATGTGTTTGCAATTGACTCTATCATCAAATCTGTACTTTATGGAAATAATTGATTGTATTTTGCATTCCATTATACAATGTTCTTATGGACTCTTTGGGCAGTTTTGGCAATGAAAAAGCATCATGGGGGTGTGGAATGTCCTGTTTTTCCGTTTCATGAGGCTATCCCATTGGGGTCAAGGCAAATCCCAGCACGACAGCAAGGTATAGCAGTAGAGCAATGGCTGCGTGGCCTTTTTGGTGTCCCACTCCCAGAAGCAGTCCGGTGGTTATGTGCAGGAACTGCGGAAACTGCAGGGCCAGTAGTCCTCCGAATTGCACAAGCAGTCGTGAGATGGCAACAAGTATGCCCAGCACAGTCGAGGTTGCAAAGAGGTTGAAGGTTCTTTTGATTTGGTTTGCCTTGAGGCTGGCGGCATAGCTGTTCTCAAAGTGCCTCATGGGGGCAAACTCATCGATGAACTGTGCGACCAATGTTTCTCGTTGTGTCGGATCCATCTGCCATGTCGATGCAATGAGCGTGGCAACAATTTCCTGTGGTATGGTCAAATGCTTTTTGGGGACGAGGTGGACTGCTGATTCCAGACGCCATGGTGCAATCAGGGCATCATAATTGAGGAGGGATCTGTGGTCTGTTGGAGGTTCTCTTTTGAGCTGTTGAAGCAGTGCCGAGATGCCGGTTGGGTCATATGCTGGCTGGAACAGCCTTTGAAGCAGAAAAAGCGTGGCGACGGAGAGTGGGAGGAGTGCAAACGCGTCGTTGATGGCGAGTGACTGGACAAAATAGATGAGGGGGATCCCTATGGTGGCGAGAAGCGAGAGTGCCAGTTTGTCATGGATCAGGTTCATTTCACGTTCAAGGATTGTCAGCTCATGTTCCATGTTTGCCGTGTGCGGTTCTGGAAGCGATGATTCGCGGTGATAGGTGGGTTGAACTCCGATGGTGGTCTGAAGCCTGTTCTGGACTGAAGGCGGATTCAAGGGGTTGTCCACAGCTTGGTGGATGAATTGCCTGATCCGCATTCTGGTTCTTTCGGTCTGTTTTTTGTGCCTTTTGCTGACAAGCGAGTTGCTGAAGTATATGATGGGAAGCGTTGCGCCTGCAAGCAGCGGGTGGGACGAAAGGGTCAGGCAAAGTGCCGTCAAAGCGGCGAAAGCTACGGGCAGCTTCCTGAGAGGCATGATCCCCAGCTCTCGAATGATGTCTTGAGGTCTGTAAGCTGGCTGATGACTGCATCTGCGATCGTAAAGAGGACAAGTGCGACAGCTCCGAGAAGGACAGCATAGAGCAATATGATCCCGATTTCTTCTGTAACGCCCATGATGTACATTTGCAGTTTTGGTATAAATAGTGCGGAAGATTCAGGACTATTTATGGTGGAATTTCTATGGGTGTCCATGAAACGGAAAAGCATGTTCTACCTGTCGGCAGGGATGCTGGTGATGGTGCTGCTGGTCGGGTATGCAATTCTTGGGCTGGCAGTCGGCAGGGTTCTGTCCAGCACGCTGTACTTGGAGGTTTATTACCGCTTCCTGTTTGAGCCATTGGAATCATTGAAACTATACTTCATTCAGATGCAGGTCAATGTGTATGATGGTTGGCATGTTGAGTTCAACGGGTCGATGGAGCTCGTTGTAGAGGTTTCCGATGATGTTGGGCGGCTGATCAATACCACGCGGCTTGGCGTTCCATTGGTAGATGAGATGCTGTTTGTGTTTGACACCTATAGTTTTCCCCAGCTTCAGGGGCTGTCTGTTGCTGTGTCGGCAGTTTCTTTGCCGGAAGGGTACAGGATGTTCACCTATGGGAACGAATCATTTGCTGTTTCATTGGAGGATGCGGAGGTGAAGGCATGAAAAGCTTGGAGATTGGTCTTTCCATGGTGTTTTTCTGGACTGTGGTTGTGTTCTGCATTCTGAAGCTGGTGTCTTCATCCATGTGCCTGTATGAGGTGCCGATGCTTGAGGAGATTCTTGACTTTTGGAGGGATGGCTGATGTGGCAGCTTCTGGAATCCTTGCTTGCTTCCATTGTCCTGTTGTTGCTTACCTTTCTTCTTTCAGCGCTGCTTGAAGGTACATGTCCTGTTTGACAGCAATGCTTAAAGGTTGATGGATTGTTTGGTCAGTATGCGGATTGAAATTTCGGAACCGACGCGTCCAATCATTCCAGAGTATGGCATTTCAGAAGGGTCTGAAGGGCTGGTCTCTTGGTCGAAGGTAAACGAATGGATGGGATTGTCAAAAAACTATTGGATAAGTACTGTCTGGAAGGACAAGCCACATTCCCGTCCCATATGGGGCATTTGGCTTGATGCCATGTTTTATTTTGGTGGAGGGTCATCGACCCGAACGGCAAAGAATTTGCTTGCAAACCCGAAGGTTACGATTACAACAGAAAGCGGAAGCCAAGCTGTCATGGTTGAAGGGATTGCAGTGAGGTATAACGATCCTGAACTGGATCGCAGATTGGGGTCTCTGTATGAACAACGATATGGCATGTTCCATCCGCCTCCATTCTGGCGTGTTATGCCCCAAACTGTTTTTGCTTGGTCAATAGATGATTTCGCAAACAGTCCCACAAAATTCACGTGCAGGCCTGTGGATGATGGCCTTCAAACGGGATGAACACGAAAGCTTATTTTGGGGGGAGTGAATCATTCATTTGAAGAGTATATGGCGAAGAAGAACAAAGAAAAGTCACAACAGGGCGAAGACGGTCAAGTAATACGTGTCAGGCTTCCGGATGAATCAAAGGGGGAGGTTTTGGGGCAGATCATTCAGCTGTTGGGTGGCAACCTGCTGTTGGTGCGATGTGTTGACGGACATGTCCGAAAGGTTCGTATTCCCGGCAAATATCGGAAGCGGATGTGGTCGCGGACTGGGGATGTGGTTCTGGTGATCCCCGAATTTGGGCTTCATCCAGAGGAGAAGGGGGTTCTGGAACACCGGTATTCCAAGAATCATGCACAGTTTCTGTATGAGCAGGGCTTGATACCTGAAGAGTACTTGGCAGTCTAATCCGTTTCTTCACCCTTATATATTGCCGATTCCATGGTGTACTGTGGCAATTCATGAAGTTTTGTTGCCAATAACGGCACTTTCCGGCTTATTTACCTTGATTGCAGTCTATTTCTATTACAGGAAAGACCGGTACGAGCCTGAATCTCCTCGGCGGCTTGCATTCGCCTTTTTTTTGGGTATTCTGTCAGTCATTCCTGCATTGATCGGAGAGCTGCTCGTCGCCTTTATTGCAGTGTTGATGGGTTTTTATTTTCTGGCCGATGGTATAGGCATGGCTGTGATCATTGCCCCTTTTGTTGAGGAAATATGCAAGGCATTGATGGTGATTCATCTTTCCCGCCACCGCGACTTTGATGGCCCATTGGACGGTCTGATTTATGGTGCAATGGTAGGTGCCGGGTTTGCGATGATGGAAAATATTCTGTATGGAATAACGACGGTTGTTGCAGCGGATTTGACTGCTGGACTGGGGTTGACGGCTATCCGTGGTGCAACCCAGATCATCGGTCATCCCCTGTACACTGGAATTATTGGATCAGGCATTGGTGGGTACAAGGTCGGGCTCTTCAAATCCAAATACCACAATCTGAAGCGAGGGGTTGGGCTTCATATGGGATGGAACGCTATGGCCACATTTCTTGAGTTCATTCCGCTAGTTGGGCTTGTGCTGTTGTTGGTAATTGTGGTGATAAGCATTCAGGCATTGAGGACGGAGCTCAAATTTGCCATGACCTTGGATCAGCAAGCCTTTGAACGGGGATACTATGAGAAGAAGCAGGAGTTCATGAAGTCACGGGCTTGGCCGATGACTCCTCCAGCTTCTCCTTCGACTGTTCTCCCTCAGGCAAGCGTTCCTCCGCCCACCGTTTCCTCGCCTCAACCTTTTGGCAATCCCAATCTCCAGACATTCATTACCTGTACAAACTGCAACAACGTGATCAAGCTGTCCAGCAAATTTTGCCCATTCTGTGGCACAAAGGTTGTCCCTCCTGAAGCGACAAAAGTTCAGGTCGGTGCCTGTGCCGTCTGTCGAGGCCCTATACTTCCAGGAGACCGAGCATGCCGTAGATGCGGATCCTCCCTCGTATCTTCTTCACCCAGTCCAGTTGTACCTTCCAAAAAGGTGTGTGACGTCTGCGGCAATTCCAATTCTACACAGGCCCGGTTTTGCCGGTTTTGTGGCAATCCAATGGGGTAGCTACCTGAAGCTTAATGACAGATTACTTTTGCTGGCCGTCTATGTTTTCCCTGACATTTTCTCCTCGCTTCAATGACCTAGATTCATACGGACATGTCAATAACGCAGTTTATGCCACCTACTTTGAGCTTTTGCGAACTGAATGGATCAAGAACGTTGCATGGGATCAGGTCGTCTCTGCCAATCCATCCGTCGGTTTTGTGATTGCACGGCTTGAAATCGATTTTTTGGCTCCGATATTCTTTGAGCACGTGATAGAGGGCAAAATGTGGGTGAGCAAGATCGGCACAAAATCTTGGGAATTTGAATATCTTCTTCTCAACGCTGCATCTGGTGAAGAGTTTGCTCGCGGAAAGACTGTACAGGTGTTTATTGACCGGAAGAAGCGTCAGGCCATTGAACTGACGGACGGCACCCGCAAGGTATTGACACAATATATGAAACAAGATGCCTGATCTCTCTGTTCTTTGGTGGTTAACCTAATAAAGGGGCTTTTCAAATTTCCTACAATGGCATCTGCATTGGCAATCGCCTACTACTTCTCCCACCTGTCCGGCATCTTTGGTGGGCTGATCCTATTGATTGTCAATATACGCAAGCAAATCCAGACCCGCATTCCGTTTTTGATGGTGATGTCCATTGTGATTCTGGACTATGTAGTCTTCAATGTGCTTCTGCTTCTGCCGAATTTGGTGCCTGAACTGTTGGATCCATATGGCTGGCAGGTCATGGGCGGTCTTACAATCGTCCTTTTGTCGTTCAATATCGGATTGCTGATCTTCTTCTTCGAAAGCTTTTCTGGAGAAATCAGGATGTTCCGGCTTTCATTGGGGATTGTCTCCGTGACTGGTCTCTCAACGTTGTTTGTCGTATCGCTGATGATGGGCGATTTTTCACTGATGCATGTTCCTACATACCGGGATGATGTACTGATCTACCTTTGGACTCCATTGTCCTACATCTTTCAGGTTCCACAAATCTGTATGCTTGCCTATTGGTCGTCAAACAACCTTTTGAAATCCATCCGTGCAACAAGAAACTTCAGGCACAGGCAGCAGATGAAGGGGATGCTTCTTGGCTCAATTTCCACATTCTTCTTGGGGCCATTGCTGGCATTTGTTGGTGACAGCGTTGTCCTGTTTGGTATAAGTGAGGAATTTGGCTTTTGGATCTCTGAGTTTCTCGGTTTCTTTTTTATGTCCGCAGGGATTGCCTTCATCCTTCTGTCCTATGTGTTGGACAGCAGTCTTTTGTTTCTCCAGCCTTATCGAGTAGAGAGGCTTATGGTGATCCATGAATCCGGCATGCCGCTGTTAGATTACCATTTCAATGTTTTTCCCGAGACGCAGAAGGATCACTTGATGCTTAGCGGCCTGTTGGTGGCGATCAAATCGGTTGCCCATGAGGTAATGGGGGAAAGGTCAACGTTGGAATTCATCAAATTTCGGGGCATGGAGATCATGTTTTCCATTTACGAACAGCTGATGTTCGTATTGGTTGCACAGAAACGATCTGATTTCCTGACTGGTGCTTTGCAGAAGTTCAGTACTCGGTTCACACAGTTCTATGGTGGAACATTGGCCAGCTATGAGGTTTCCCAAAACCGGTATCTGGAAATTGTTCCTGTACTTGAAAGAACCTTTGGGCTGAAATCATAATCTATTTTTATGCGTGTTTTGACTACGTTCCTATGGATCTATTCTTGGAGGTTGCCCGAAAACGGCTCACTGAGATCAAGACCAATGGCGAAAAGGCCATTCGGCAACTGACTGACCCACAACAGTTACATTGGCGGCCCAATGATGAAGCCAACTCTGTTGCTACCATTGTCCGGCATTTGTCGGGAAATATGAAGTCGCGTTGGACCAACTTTCTTGTTGAAGATGGTGAAAAGTCAACCCGCAACAGGCCATCAGAATTTTATCTGGATTTTGCTCCGTCAATCGACGAAGTTTGGCACCTGTGGAACGAAGGATGGAAGTACGTATTCACTGCTTTGGATTCCTTGTCTGCTGAGCATTTGGCCCAAACTGTCACCATCCGGGGAGAGCCACTGACAGTTGTGGACGCAATTGTCCGGCAAATAGTCCATTATGCGAACCATGTTGGGCAGATTGTCTATATTTGCAAGATTTTGCTCAGTGAAACTTGGCAGTCGCTTTCCATTCCTCGATTGCCGGATGAACGCTACTCCCCGACATAAATTACGAAAAAAAATAAAAGTTCAGAAAAGTAAAGTTCGGCGATGTCAAAATGGTTTCCCTTGAAATAATTATTTTTGTTGTCTCTGTCATGATTCTGGCCTTCATCGTTTCCTTTGCAGGGGCATATCTCATTAGTTCTGCCTTCGGCAGCAAGAGCAGAAAACCAAAAGCGGATATTCCAGAAATCGGGAAAAGAAAAAGGTTGTCAAAACAAGCAAAAAAAATGCTGGATTACAATTTTTTGGATGAAGTTGCCGTCATTGCTTCAAATGATCTGTCACTGTTTGCTTCCTTTCAGGGCATCTACAACAAATTCCGTCATGCCACACGCAAGTCCGAAAGCATGTTTGAAGCAGTTCAGCAGTTTCGGAGGGATGTTGAAGAATTGATTGTCGAGTGCAACAATTTTGAACTGGCCAAAGAAATTTACACTCTATTTTTCAATTGGTATTCTAAATTGATCAAGGAGCTTTAGGCTGACTTCTTTATCTGCTTGTTGATCCTGAGAAGTTCCATTCCAACCTCAACTGCATCGGCAACCATTAGGTTCTTGGTGATGTAGTCCTTGAAGAAGCCTTCCATGTCTTTTTCATGCATTTCACTTCTCGAAATGATGCTGACCAAGGCAATTTGGTACATGAACGGATGCAATTTTTCAAAGTTGTCCAAATTTGCAAGATACCAATGCCAAAGTCCCTCAATAGCGATAGGGTTGGAGGCAAACACTGCAATGGCACCGCCTCTGTTTCTGTAGGGGATTTTTTCAAAAATCAGGTCTTTCAGCTTGTCGACAAGATTTGGATCGGAAAATGACATGAGGGCCAACCCGAAGTTGAGAAGCTCCTGTTCATTTGCTGCGTTGTCAAATTTGTCCATGAACCAGTCGAAGTCGTTGGTCTGTTTTGCACCTATTCGAAGCACTGTTGCCAACAGGTCTGCACTTATACTTTGTCCTGCCTTGTACTGCTCAAACAGCTCCATTGATTGCTTGGTCAGATTTTCTGATCCCAAAGTGACTCCTGCCCACACAATTGCCGGTCGTCCCATGGAAATTCCCAAATCCTCATCGTCCTTTGGATGGAAGCCTATGGTGTTGATCATTGCATCGAGGATCTGTCGTCCTTTTGTTTTTATTGCCTCCTGCAGACTGTCACCTTGGAAACGGTCATGAAGTTCTGCCAGATGGTCTGCTATATTTTTCATGGGAAGTGCATTGTCTTCATTCCTGTAATGTTGAATGAAATCGAGATATTCGTCCAGAGACAGTTCTCCCGCTACAAGGAAGGAATACAGGTCGTTTTCAATGCTCCACCTGTCGATTGGGGATATCCTTTTGCTTTCAACAAGTGTCGCCAAATTTTTCATATGGTCTTTCGAATACTTTACTCTGAAAAATCCCGTTGAATCAATGTTCAGCTTGAAGTTGTCGAAATCCTCCTCAAATTCCCAGACCTCCTCTGTTTGGTTCAAAAGAAAGAAATGGATCTCTGTTTCGTCTCCCCTGAACAATTGGATTGAAATCGGCACAAGCCACACTTGGTCTGAATCACTGGGCAGAAACGTGAATCTCCGTTGATGCACTTTCAAGCTCTTCCCTTCTTTGGTCACCGAAACAACAGGATATCCCTCCTGCAACACCCAGCTCTCCATAAGCTCATTGATGGGCTTTCCAGAGGCTTCTTGGAGGCTGTTCCAAAGGTCGCCGGATGTTGCAACACTGTACTTGAATTTTTCAAGATAGTGTCTCAGTCCTTTTTGAAAGTTTTCTTCGCCCAAATAGGCCATCACTTGACGCAAGACGCTACCTCCCTTGTTGTACAGAATGTTCACATTTTTTATTGTCATCCCGACTTTTGTATCTCCTTTGACCTCTATGGGCATGGTTGCGTGTCTTGCGTCAGAGTTCAACGCAGGAGCGGTTTCCGAGGAAATGAAAAACTCCCATACCCTTTTTTCAGGGTAATAGTGATCCACAACCATGAAACTGAAGAAGGTTGCAAAGCTTTCGTTCAGCCATAGGTATTTCCATGATGAGGGTGAAACAAGGTTTCCGAACCATTGGTGAACCACCTCATGGGCAATAACCTCCTCTATTCTCAATTCTCCATTCTTTGAGGTGGTTCCGGGATAATGGAGCAATAGGTTTTCCCTGAAAAGAATTGCTCCCCAATTTTCCATTGCTCCATGGGCGAAGTCTGGCGTGGCAATCATGTCCATTTTGGGAAAGGGATACTCAATCCCAAACCAATCTTCACAGTATTCCAAGGACTTCACACCAAAATCCAATGCAAACTTTCCATGTGCCTTTGCTTTGCCCGGTGACGCAATGACTCTGACTGGACGGTCTCGTGAAATTGCTTCAATAAATTCGAAGTTTCCCACCCCTATGAACACCAGATAGGTTGACATTTTCGGAGTGGTGGCAAATTTGACCAGTTTCTTGCCATTGTCCAATTGCACCTCTTCACTTACCTCGTTGTTGGAAATGCAATAGTACTTGCTGTCTACAACCAGCTCAATGTCGAAGGTTGCCTTCTTTGCGGGGTGGTCAAAGCACGGAAAGGCACGCCGGGCATCGCTTTCCTGAAACTGAGTGACTGCGGCATATTCTTCCTTCCCATCAACTACAAACTTGCTCCGATAGAACCCTGCAAGCTTGTCGTTTATTATGCCCCGATAGATGACTGTAATGGTTGTCTTTCCTTTCAGCTCCTTTTCAGATCTCAGGGTCAGCTGCTGGGCTTCCTGCGAAACTTCAAACGTTACATTCTTTCCATTGATAAGGCATTCTTCAACCTCCAACTCTCTTGCATTGAGCACTATTTCTTTTGTCGGTTTATGAATGTGACATGTCAAATCCACCTTGCCATTGAATTCAAATTTATCAAGATCCGGTTCCAAGTGGATGAGGTAGTGTGAAGGTTCAATATCCATAAATTTCTTCCGTTTTGTTCATTTAAATACATATATGTGGTGGCGGATACTAGATTTCCATTTGTGTTCCGCATAATGGATGGTGCATGTGCACCTAGCCATGCTTCCCTGTCTCCGATAGGTTCCGGAGACGACAGGGACATCCGCTGATCCACCTCAGGGCTCGCAGGACGCCATGCCAGTCCGTTCCTCATTGGCGGGGCTTAATCCCTGCCGGAGTGCAGACGGCCACCGGTGACACACCGGCTCTTGCGGCCATCCCTTGGCAGCCCATCATGGCAGTGACCCCTCGCGAGGTGTGCTAGGGAGCGTTCCATCAACACTATTCTCTCCCGCTTCGGAAGGTTTCGGAACAGTTGGTTACCCTTCGTCCGGATGGACTCACTGGTAGAGAGACCGTTTTTCCTTGTACAGCAGAAGGGCCCATGACTCATGAACCGATCCGCACCCTTCCATTCTGACTTGAGTTAAAGTCCTGTAAGAGAACATCTTGAACTAGCGCGAGTTTTAGCCCCATGCCACATGATTTATTTTGCAGAAAAGATATACGTTTAATGTGAACATCCGTGAGTTTACCGATGTCGAAAAGGGCATCATACTAGGGAAGCTTGTCGAAAAGGGCTATCTGAAATCCTTGGATGCGACCGGAAGCAAACATAACCAATCGCCTGAATTCATGATCCTGAAG
>JALUTL010000235.1 GCA_027016475.1 Candidatus Heimdallarchaeota archaeon | reverse complement strand
ATGAAAATCATAGTGGGAGGAAGTAAACCGCGTATTCGGAAAATTTCAGCCAAGTACGCAGATGGGATGAACATTGCCGAAAGAGGGATCTCCAAAATGACTGCCATAATGAATGCATTTACGCAGGAAGTTGAAAATCTTGGAAAAAATATTGAAAGCTATACAATGTCAGGATTTGATTCAGTAAGAATAGCCGATACAGAGGATGAAGCAAGCCGCATGGCAAAAGATTTGGCGAATAGGTTTGACATACAGCCAAAAGAGATAATGAAAGAGTACCTGATTGGTACACCAGAAATTATCACAGAAAAAATTCAAGCATTGAAAGACCTAGGAATTTCCATGATGGTGGTAAGTCCCGTCTATGACAAAGGAGATCCTATAGAAAAATTCAAGGATTCAATCATGTCGCAATTGTAGAGAAGAATCAATAGCCATTTACCAAGAGCATAGTAAAGTGGATTTGTTCTTGGGAATAGCAAAGAGCCGTTTGACTGTTTGTGAGGCAATTGAAAATCGGAATAAGGAAAAGGAGACATTCCAATAAGAATTGAATTGACAAAAACTCTTAAAAACACCATTGCTTCATCCATTTATCAACGTGGTATTGGAATTTGGGCAGAGATAAAAATATGCAAAAATTTCGGCAATAACTTCCTAAATTCCAGAAAGGCCATAAACTATTCCAAAAGGAATGATGAAAATGACGTTTGCAAGAAGATTGATTTGCACAAACTGTAACAAAGAGTATGATTTGAGTGTCCGAAATGCATGCGGCAATTGCTTTGCGGCATTGAATGTTCAATATGACTACGAAAAGTTGGGGCGATATTTACGGGAGAAGATTGAAACAAGGTCACACAACATTTGGAGATACAAAGAGCTGTTGCCATTTTATAATGGATCTGTTGGAATCCATTCCGGATTTACTCCGCTTAGGAAAGCGCATCGATTGGGCGAAAAATGGGGGCTGAAGAATCTTTTTCTGAAAGACGACACAGTAAACCCAACAGGTTCATTCAAAGACAGGCCTGCAAGTTTAGGAGTTGCTTCAGCGGTTCATTTTGGTTTGGAAGCGGTGGGATGTGCATCCACAGGAAATTTGGCGGCTGCAACTGCAGCGGCAGCATCTCTTGCATGTTTGCCATCATATATTTTCGTTCCCAATGGTCTTGATTCATCAAAACTTGATACTACACGAATATTTGGAGGAACAATTTATAAATTGGGCGATACGTATGATGAAGTTAATCGCAAAGCAAACCTGATAGCCGATCGATATGGCTGGGGCATAGTCAACATTAACTTGCGTCCATTTTATGTAGAAGGGTCAAAGACATTGATTTTTGAAATATTGGAACAATTGAATTGGTCACACCCGGATCACATTGTAATTCCTCTTGGGTCTGGTGCGTTGTTGGATGCAGTTAATAGAGGATATGAAGAATTGATTTCCCTTGGTGTGGTTTCTAAAGGGGATAAAGCAAGGCTGTCCGGCACCCAGCCATTTGGTTGTTCACCTATTGTCAACGCATACTTGAAAGGAAGCAATGAAATCAGTCCCATAAAATATCCAGACACCATTGTGAAAAGCTTGGCTATAGGCGATCCAGCTTCAGGCTATGAGGCATTGGACATCATTCGCAGGACAGGAGGATGGGGAGACAATCCCTCCGATGCAGAAGTTGTAGAAGCCCAATTAGCTTTAGCCAAAACAGAAGGACTGTTTGTGGAGCAGACTGGAGGATGCGCTTTGGCTTCCGTCAAACGCAAGGCAGAGGATGGAAAAATTGATAGATCAGAAGTAGTGGTCGTTGCTTTGACTGGACATGGCTATAAGACTTTGGACACAACAAGACAATTTCTTGACACAGCGATTGAGAATTCTGAAAGCCTAGAAATTGCAGTGTGATGTGAGGTGGCAAAATGGTAACTGTAAACTTCTCTACAATATTGCGAAGCATAACCAACAATGAATCATCTGTTTCAATTGAATTTAAAGGCAGTATCCGTTCATTATTGGAGGCTCTCAGCAACCGATATGGCGAAACCTTTTCGAAACGGGTGCTGGACAACGGACAAATCAGACGCTACATCAACATCTATGTTAACGGAGAGGATATCAGGTTTCTTCAGGGGCTGGATACGGAGCTTAAATCAACTGATGTCATTGACTTTATTCCTTCTGTTTCGGGGGGATGTTGATGAAAAGGATCAATGTGGGACTTCTGGGTTATGGAAATGTCAACAGGAATGTCCATGAGTTGATAAAGCACTATGCAGGCAGATGGGGCAAAATTTATGGTGTGCAGATTGAAGTCGTTGCAGTTTCTGTCAAGCACTGGGATCTTCATTTGGATATTGTTGAACTGCTTGTTCCACTGGAAACTCTGATTGCATGCAAGAATGTGCATGTAATTATTGAAGCAGCAACTGGAACTGAATATGCCAGCCATCTGCTAAGTGCCATGAGAAACGGAAAGCATATTATTGCAGCAAATAAGCAACTTGTTGCCCTGCATTATGATGAGCTGATTGAAACGGCAACAGAGAACAGGGTGCATTTTTTGTATGAAGCTGCTGTGGGAGCCGGAATACCAATAATTGAGCTAGTTCGTGTGCTTTCAAGGCATCAAAGGATATTGAATATAAGAGCAATTCTCAATGGAACTTCCAACTATATTATTGGAAAGCTAGAGCAAGGACATGATCTTTCAGAAGCAATTGAAGAAGCAAAACAAATAGGCATTGCCGAAAAGGATGAATGGTATGACATTTCCGGCCAAGATGCAGCCTGCAAACTATTCATTCTTGCCAGAGAATGCAAATGGACTCTTGAACTGAATCAAATTGAGTTGGAGGGGATAGATGAAATAAATCACGAAATCATATCGTCAAAAGATACAGGCAAGAGATACAAGCAAGTCTGTTGGGCAGACAACGCAGGTTTGGCATTTGTAAAAAATCAAAGTGTTTTGTACGGCGATTTTCTTTATGGAATTAATCATGAAGAAAATGGAATAGTAATTACTGGAGAGCTTTCAGGCCCCATCAAAATTACTGGAAGCGGAGCAGGCAAGCAATCGACGGCTAGTGCAATACTTCAAAATCTATTTGCAATAGTCGAAGGTGGAGAGATTTTTTATAAATGATAAGCTTTTAGAGATCAAGTTGTGACAGATACCATAAAAAGCGTTTCCCTCGCCCTTGTAATGGCTACATATTTTAGGGAAATTGGCGTTTCGTTGGAATAAATGAAGATAACCAAATCGGCTTCTAAGCCCTTGCTTCGATAAACAGACAAAAGAGGAATTATTGAATCAGTTGGAATAGCATCTATTGTGGAACCAGAAGGGGAAAAAATAATTTGCAATGGTGAAATTTTTAGCTTTGACAGATGGAACATAATGTTGTCTGCCAGCTGATCAATGTCTGGAATTTTGTCATATATAATCATGGCAGTGTGATAGATTTCTTTACTTGCAAGAATCGACGCAATCAGGCTTCCAAGTTGTTTTCTATTGGAACTGTGTTCAATGACTTGCCCTCCCAATCGTCCGAAATTCTGTGGAAGCAAGATGTAATCAGGTTTTTCAGGGTCTCCCTCACCCATTGAATCAACATATGCTTTTGCCTGCTTCAGAGCATATTCTGCAATTCGGGATGCATTTCGATAGTTTTTCCTTAAATATTTAGTTCGTCCTCGTGCAGATATCCCAACTTCACTCCACCTGAATCGATTTTCTCTTCTAGTATGAATTGCTTGCAATCCATCAAGATAAACAGCAAAAAGCGATAATTTCTCATGTTTATAAGCAGCCCGAATTAATTTATACCAATCTTTATCAAAGTCCTGACCCTCATCGATCAGTATGGCTTCATACGTTGGCAAAGGAAATCCTTGTTCAATTCCTTTTCTCACAAGACTGACAAGTCTGTCAAAGAATTCATCAGTATTTTCGTATTTTGCCAACTCCTGTAAAAGCTGTTGATCATTCCACTTTTTGATCACATAGAGAAACCATGAAAGAACAGTTCGAACTTCAATGTTTGGTGAAGAAAGCTCATGCTTCAGATAAATTTGCAAAGGTTTGTTGTAACAAAGCACTAAAATTTTCCATCCAAATCCTTCAAAAATGGATGAAAGCTGGCGTGCCTTATTTAGGAGAAGAAATGTTTTTCCGCTACCAGCAACACCATAAACGATTCTGTCATCTTTAAAATCCAAATTCTGGGCTATCGACAATTGTTCTTTTTCCAATGCATATAGAGTTAATTCAGGGATACAATTTTCAATTTTTTTGACAAAAATGTCAGGAATAAGGTTATACATAGCACATATCATGTTCGGATTTGATACCTTATTTCCAACGAATTGTTTGGCATAGACAATGAGATCACCAATCTTGAATTTTTTAAGATCTTCTGCAAACCAAGTTCCAATTTTGTATATTTGCTCACCATTGCTTTTTAATGCCTTTGCAACATTAGTGGATTTTGAAATGTAGGGAAATGCAACTATGCCAGCTACAGGCAGATATCCACCTATTTGTTCGATCAGTTCGTGCTTATATTCATGACATTGTGCCCATGGGTTGTTGTCATTCATAGGAGGAGGGATGTTTTCAAGTTTTTCAAACCCCTTCACTTCGACTACTAGCAAAAGATCGTCAAAAAAAACGAGGAAATCCAATCTTTTCGCTCCTTGTAAAAGTTCAAGTTGCCCCCAAATTCTTTCAAGTGTTCTTCCTTCCTGTTCTATTGGTGGAATTCTCTGCTTGGATAACCATTTTGCAATGAGTATTTCTGCTTCTGTCCAATTTAGATGTCTAAATACTTCCTCATCAAAATCTGAAGAAACAGGAAATTGTATCACAAGTTAGAGAGGTTCTGATCAGATAAGTATTTTTGGTCTTAAGGACTTGATTCAAAATCCTTTCGATAGAAATTGATGGCAAAGGATTTATCGATACAATTCAATATTGTTTATTTTTTTCCTGTAGACAATTGCAAAGCTTAGCAGAATTGAAAACATTACATAGAACGTTAGTGTTGGCAATTCAAGTGTTGGAGTCAGAGTGGTGTTCTTTTCGGCACTTGTCTCAGTTTGAGTTGTTGTTGAAGAAGTGCTGGTTATTGGAGATGAGGTATCTGTAGTAGTTGAGGAGGGATTGATAACTGAAAATCTGATCAGAGCAGACAGGTTGTCGCTTTCATTTTCTTCCTCAATAGCATTAAATTTGTCCACTTCGACCTGCAGAGAATAATTGCCAGGAGGCCAACCATCATCATGCCCTACTGCAAAGGATTTAGTGGCTGATGCACCAGCCATAATATCTCCCAATAAAATGAAACCTGTTTTTTCTACAGCTACACCATCTTTTAGAACATTCACAAGATGGGCCCTTACATCCAAAGCATCTTCACTACCAGTATTGTTGACTGTAATATGAATCCAAGTCCAAGGAGTAGCTTGATGCACGATAGTTGCATTGTCAATCGTAATTGAAGATACAATTAAATTTGGTTTTGGTTGGACGACAACAAATGATACTGTAGGTGATACGTTATCTGTTTCATCCAATTCGGACACATCATCTTGATGGTCTACGTATACTTGCAGAGAATAGTTACCTGGAGGCCAACCGCTGTCATGCCCCACTGCAAAGGATTTAGTGACAGAGCCACCTGCAGTGACATTGCCTATATCAATATAGCCAGAAGTGGTCACAGCACTGCCATCCCGAAGAACATTGTGAAGAGCAGCTTTTATAAAATATGCATCCTCTGTTCCAGTATTGTTTACAGTGAAGTGAACCCATGTCCATGGGGTTGCTTGATATTCAATAGTGGTTTTGTCTATTGAAATGCTTGAAATGACAAGGTTGGGGCCCGTTAGGGTTCCATTTGTTACAACAAAAGAAATAGTCGGAGAAAGGTTGTCATTTTCATTGGTTTCTGTTATTTCATTCAGATAGTCAACCATGACTTGAAGAGAGTAGTTGCCCGGAGGCCAACCGCTGTCATGCCCCACTGCAAATGACTTGGTGACAGAACCACCTGCAGTGACATTGCCTATATCAATGTATCCTGAAGGAGTAATTGGACTTCCATCTTTGATAATATTGGCCAGTTGGGCTTTTGCAAAATAGGCGTCCTGTGTACCAATGTTTTTTGCAGTGAAGTGGATCCAAGTCCAAGGGGTGGCTTGGTATTCAATGATAGTTTTGTCTATCGATATATCTGTAATTACAAGATTTGGTCCGTCTTCGATGACAGTGAAAGAAATTGTTGGAGAAAGGTTGTTTGTCTCATCTGATTCTTCAACAGAATCCAAGTAATCTACCATGACTTGCAGAGAATAGTTGCCCGGAGGCCAACCGCTGTCATGCCCCACTGCAAATGACTTGGTGACAGAACCACTAGCCGTAACATTGCCTATGTCAATGTATCCTGAAGGAGTAATTGGACTTCCGTCTTTGAAAATATTGGCCAATTGAGCTCTTACAGAAGTTGCATCACTTTCTCCTCCATTTTCAGTCGTAAAATGTATCCATGTCCATGGGGTTGCTTTGTATACAATCGTTGTATTGTCAATTGTGATTGAAGTAATTTTTAGATCTGGAGGGCCCAAAGCTGCTTGAACACTTCCGAAGTTATAAAGCGTTCCCATTAGGAGGATTACTGAGATAAATATTGTCGTCTTTCGAAACATAGATTTTTTTGTCGTTTCACTTATATAAATAAAACCAAAAGGCTCAAAAGAAATGAAATAAAGTAACACACTTTTTGAACGATGTTTAATTTTTTATTCCATCATGTAAAATCAATCGTTACATTCTTCGCTTCAGTAAAGAAGTTTAACGCTTGGAAACCACCTTCCCTTCCGACACCAGATTGCTTCATTCCACCAAAATAAGTTCTTAAATCTCTGAGCATCCAAGTGTTTATCCAAACAATTCCTGCCTGAAGTTTATTGGCAACCCTGTGTGCTACATTAAGATTCTGTGTCCAAACCGTTGCAGAAAGTCCATATTGAGTTGCATTCGCCATTTGGATTGCTTCTTCTTCTTTTTTGAATGGGGCAAGGGTAACCACGGGGCCGAAAATTTCTTCCTGATTTGTTCGACACTGTTGATCAAGTCCTTCAATTATGGTTGGAGCAACAAAATAACCATTTTTGCATCTTCCTTCCAAAACGATTCTGTTTCCTCCAGTCAGCATCGTTCCACCTTCTTCTTTTGCCAATTCGATGTAGTTCAGGATTTTGTTCAAATGGGCTTCCGAAACAACTGCACCGACATCTGTTGTAGGAGCAAGAGGATCACCTACCTTCAACTGTTCAGTTTTTTTCACGAAATCCTTTTTGAACCGATCATAAATCCCTTCTTGGACAAAAATTCGTGATCCGCAGAGGCATATTTGGCCTTGATTGGAAAAAGAGGATCGAAGTGTGGTTTCTATCATTTTGTCATAATTGCAGTCTTCAAAAATGATATTCGGGTTCTTTCCTCCAAGTTCTAAAGAAAGCTTTTTGAACATTGGAGCGGCAATACGAGATATTTCTGCACCAGTTTTTGTTCCACCTGTAAATGAAATAGCCTTGATTTCAGGATGGGATGTAATGGCCCTACCTGCCTTTGGCCCAGTACCATGGACAATATTCAAAACGCCAGCTGGCAAGCCTGCTTCCATGCAAATTTTTGACAGGAGAAATGAGGTATAGGGCGTGATTTCAGAAGGTTTGCCAACAACAGTGCAACCTGCGGCAAGTGCAGGAGCGATTTTCCATGTAAATAGATATAAGGGGAGATTCCATGGACTAATGCATCCCACTACCCCTATCGGTTGGCGGAGGGTATAATTGAGCGAAGTTGATTCATTTGGAAATGCTTCAGTATGTGTATGCAAAATTGCAGAAGCGAAGAAGTGGAAGTTTGCTGCTGCACGAGGGATGTCAACATTCCTGCTTAGATGGAGAGGCTTGCCATTGTCAGTTGTTTCTGCTTCAACCAATTGGTCAAAATATTTTGTTTCAATCAACTCAGCGATACGATGAAGTATCTTTGAGCGTTCTTTTGCAGGGGTTTCAGACCAAGAAGGAAATGCGGATTGTGCTGACTCAACAGCCAAATCAACATCCTTTGCTGTTGAATCCGGAACCAAAGCGAATGTCTCCCCTGTTGCAGGATTGGTTCCATGAATATACGCCTCTTCCAGAGGGGACAACAGTTCACCCCCAATATAATTTTGAAGTATGATTTCCATAAAATAGGATTCAAAACAGATTATTTATCGATTCAGTTTTGGAAAGGATAAAGCAGAGGCATTGTTGGGAAAAACATAGGCCTTTCCCAACAATGGCATGGCAGCAAGGCTGAAACAGCCATCCTTCATTGTCCAAATAAAGTATATAAGAACGGAAGTAAGCTTTCGCAAGGCAGATAAATAATCAGAAAGAACATGTTACAGATATATTGGTGGAAAAATGTTTGATCATGCACAATATTTGACAATCCCAAAAAACCGTGTGGGGGTGCTGATCGGCCCAAAAGGCAGTGTGAAGAAGGAAATTGAGGAGCGAGGGAAAGTAAAGCTCCAAATAGATTCTGAGACGGGAGAAGTTACCATAATTCCAAATTCAGAGACGGACGATCCGTTGCTTCTTCTGAAAACACAGAATGTCGTAAAGGCCATTGCACGTGGATATACACCGCAAAAGGCAATGTTTTTGTTTAATGACGGTTATTTCTTGGATGTAATTAGTTTAAAGCAATTTGTCCACAACAACAAGGCGGCATTGACAAGAATACGATCCAGACTGATTGGAACGAAAGGAAAAACTAGAAAAACCCTAGAAAAACTTACTAAAACCTCAATTGTCATCATGGGATCCACAGTATCCATCATAGGGAAATATGAAAACATGATGTTGGCAAAGGAAAGCATCCTGATGATAATCAATGGAGCAGACCAAAATAAAGTGTATGGAATTTTAGAGCGAAAGGTAAAGGAAATTGCAAAAGCGGAAGCGGAATTGTGGAAAACACAAGAAGAAGCAGAAAGCGAAAAAGAGCTACAGGAGTTGTTTGATGATGACGCGCCTGATCTTGACGAAGAGTTTGACAAATTAATTGAAGAAAACTAGAACAAAAGACAGAAACAGATTGGGCAAAGGGTAAATTTGGGATTTTTGCTTTTTATTGCTACGAATTACTAGGAGAGAGGATTTATTAATAAGTAGTCATATAATGGATAAGGGACTTTAGGCATGATTATTGACACAAAGCCAATTGATGATGAACAGTTGCTACGACAGTTTGTGGACAGGCTTGTCGATCTCAACATCTTGCCGAAGAATGAAGTGAAAATTTACGCACAGTTACTTGAAACACCCAATATCACTGGAAAAGAATTATCCCAAATATTGGGGATACCTGATTCGAAAGTTTATCCTTCATTGGTCGAGCTGACAAACAAGCAATTGGTCAATTCCAGTGGAACACGTCCTGCCAAATATTGGATTGAAGATGAGCATGCACTGTTTAATTATCTCAAGGGAATCAAGGAAGAGGAAATGCACAGATTTCAGGACACTCTTAACAAGCTGATGGAATTGCAAAAGGAAATTCGAAAACGCAATCCCAATTTTCAGGGCAATGTTCCCCTCCTTCATTTGAAAGAAAACCAAATTCCTCACCAAGTGCTTTCCATTTTTATGCAGGCAAAGGAAAGTGCCACTTTGATTCTTTCTCCACCTTTCTTTTCCATTATCCCTTTCAATACATTTTCAACACGTTATCTCTCCAAACTAGGGGATGTGGAAGGAAACTTTGCCTTTCCTGCGGAAGAGGCCAGCAACTTGCTCCAAACTGTTTCAGGTGCCCACAAAAAATTGAATTCAGGGCAGAAAAAAGTGAAGGATCTTTTTGACAAGGGAAAGCTATCTATCAAGCTGTCCAAATTGGAAATGGGGTCATATATCGTCATAGACAGCGAAATGGCAATACAGGTATTCCATACCCCAATTGACACCTTTGCATTGGTTACTTATGACAAGCAGTTTATAAATTTAGTAGAGCGGCAGTTCTATATGAATGAATTCACAGCCCCGCTGATCTGATAAATTAGATGAAGTCGGACAAATCCAATTGTTTTTCATCATCGGCAGGGAATAACCCATAAATTCCCAATTTTAATCGATCCAATCGATCCTGGATGTATGGGCGTAGTTTGTACTTGTCAATCAATTCCTGTGCAATTTCTAAATATTTGAATACAGAAGCTGCATTAACATTAAGTCGAAGACTTTCTGGCTTTGGACATTTAAGATTTTGACATTTGCCCGATAAGGGTATCCGGCGATATTTCGTTCGACAAGCCCCACAATAAACACCCTGCTTTGCGAAGGCCCGTAAGTTTCCTGCAAGATCAGGCACAAAATGACGGCTCAAAACCTGCTCTGCCACAAATTTTTCATCCACTGCTTCAATAATCTCAGCCAAATACATTTGGGCGTCCAGTTTTTCTTTCATGGAAGGAATCGTTTTGTATTTGGTTACCAAAGGCCCAGTAGCAATGATTTCAGTATAATGAGAAAACGGGACGCTCTGAAATTGCTTCATAGTGCCTAAAACATCTTCAATTCTTGCAATAGGAGTTTTCAGGGAAGTTGGTGCAACTCCGTATTGGGTTTGTTCATAGAAATCTAAAGGATAAACAAACGTATAGTCCAAATTAAACGCCTCATCATCCACCTCCATTGGATTCAACCGGGTCACCAATACCAAAGGTGCATCCATTTTGGATCCCCGTGTTGTCGGAAGATACTCTTTTGAAAAGTTGAGAAAGCCATCCATGAGAAGAACCAAACCATCTTCATCTCCATCACAATTACCTGTGCTCGGAGAGTTTGCAAAAATGATGGTGTGATTTTGCCCTTCAATTTCTGCACAATAGGTTGGAGAGGTTTCATGAATTATTTCAATGGTTTTGATTGGATCGAGGAATACATCTTCAGAGATGTAGGTTGTTCTTGAGAATTTTCGAGGGTTTTCGAGGATATCGGCTATATTTTTTTTCTTTTGGTGGTGTCTGAGGGGGATTTGCTCGAGAAGGGCGGTATCATAGCATATAACATGGTAGAGAACTCCCTTTGAATTTGGAATAGACCCAAATTTCTGATATTGTTGTAGTAGGGCTTTTCCGAAGCGATGTCCTTTGACGGTCACTATTTTTGCCTGATATCCAAGTGAGGCCATGAGAAGACGGTAATCTGCGGCCAAATTTTCATTTGTAGTATAAATTTGTATTGCTTTATTCTGCACAACGATTGAGCCATCTCCATCGATTATACCGCTAAGGTATTCTAATTTGTTTG
>JALUTL010000234.1 GCA_027016475.1 Candidatus Heimdallarchaeota archaeon | reverse complement strand
CTTCAGAAATATGCATAGAACCCCAGCTTTCATTCCATTTGGAAATGGTATCGGAAAATGTGTGGGTAGGTATCTTGCACTCCAAGAAATCAAAGAAACCATTATGGCAATTTTGTCTCATTTTGAATTGCAAACAAACACAAAAGCTAAAGTTCATCAATCGATATTGTTAAGAACTTGCTTGTTTCCCTGCAAAATTTCAAAACTTCAGTAGTTCCTCTCTATTCCCTCTGCAAGTTTTTCAGTTAGGAACAATCACAAAACTGACAACGAGGATTATCGCCATGACCCCTCCCATAAACACTCCGTCAAACGTTCCTGCGCCTCCAACGGACACCATCGGGCTGCCCAAACTTGGAATCTTTGGCAGGTTCATCAGATCCGCTCCTATAAGGGAGCCTATTGATGCAGTGATGTAGACTGCTGACACCAAAAATTCCAGTCCTCCCGTCAATGGAAGAAATATCAGGCAGGAGAGCACGGAGGCAATCGGAGCAAACAAGGCAGGAAGAGTGACCCCAAGGCCCGGAACCAATTGTGCCTGCCTGTTGATGACTACTGAGCTGACTGCCAACGGCAACACAATATGGAACAACAAAAGTGGCGACTGTGCAATCAATACAATGGAAACCAAAATCGGGATGACTGCCCCTCCAACATTGATTGCAACCAACGTTCGGTGGTGCACAAACTGTGGTACTGCAAACCTATATCCGAAAAAATTCAATGGGATAATGATGTCCCTTCTGTAGGTGGATTCCAAGGAGAACAGTGGGATGTTTATGCCACTTCCCAACACTGACGCAAGCAGAATTACAAAAACAATTTCAGGAGGAAAACCAAGAAGAATGAATGCATCCCGGCTTGCCAACATGAACAGTGTGGTAATCAGTAACGTCAGAAGAGTGACCTCGTTGTGTCGCCTGTATCGTAAAGGGTGTTTGTCAGGTGGAAAATTAAACCCCATGAGATTCTACCCGCTATAAACAACTAAAGGCTTTCGACGAAAAAGTGTCTGATTTGATGATAGACATCATTTGACAAGAATAATGCTGAAGTTTCTCAATAAGCCTCCCACATAATCGGATGGAATGGTGGAGGGTTGGCATAAAGGGGTTCCAACGGCAAACCTGTCGTTTTTGGGGAATACATGAGCAATGGAAATTGACGGAGGTGGTGATGCAAAAGGGTAAGATCCTGATCACTAAGGGACTTTCCTACTATGCGCAGAAGTGTATAGGTGCCAAAATCCGGCTCAAAGGACAACGCACTCTCAAAATCAGTTTCAACAACTTTCATGGGATAGGTAGGGACTTCTTTGAACTTCACCGATCCCCGATCCGTATCAATAACCAAACATCCTTTCGGCTCTATGGTTTCCGGGAAGCCTGTTCTTTCAATTGAACCTGTATACAGGACATGGTGGAGCTGTTGGGAACGATGGATATGGCCTGAAATGATGAATGGGACGTGTGGCGGAAGCTTCGGCAACGGCAACCCATCCTTGAACACAAATCGTTGCGGTCCGACTGTTGCCCCCCTGAAAATCTGATGGCAGATGATGAATGTGGTCTTCCGACTTTCTTCAGCCACTCTGATGGCCCGGGCCAATGTCGTTTCTGGCTGTTTGGTATATGGGAAGCCAACAATTGCGACATCCCCTACATCAATGCGCCCAACTGCATTGAGTATGTGAAAATTTGGATAGTAAAACTGGAGCAGGTTGTTTTCATAGAATGAGCGATCATGATTCCCCGGAATGACTATCAGATCCATTCCACGCTCCAAAATTCTTTCAAACAGTGAAATTGCCTTCTTTTTTATGGGTGGTGAAGGGTTGGGCGTGTCAAAAACATCTCCGCAATGGAGAACCGCATCTGCACCAATTTTTTCTGCATGGGAAATTGCATGCTGGAAGGCAAGGAACTTTGCCTCTTCCGAAGGATATCTGCCATCAATCGGGCGTCCCAACCTATGACCAAAATGGGTGTCACCGACGGCCACAAACTTCATGGTTGAAACGTTACAGTTCAATTAATAAGCTCATTGTGTGGGGGCCAAACGAATAGAAATATAGGTTATAATTCAAAATCTAAATCACGTGAAACATAGTAAGTCTTGAGATGTATCAATGGATTCGCTAATTGTCTCCAAAGCCTGCCCGCAAAGGTGGACTCGAGAGAATGGCAAACATTCCAATGACAAACCAGGCTTTCCATTCATCCTTCCTTTGATTATATGGCCGTTACCTATCCATAGCATATTTCTGACACAAAATCTGGGATGTCAAGATCTATTTTAACGACAGTGTTTCCAATTTGCTTTAACCCAAACAAAAGCCGTTCACTCCAGCCATCGCCTAAATCTTTTGAGGAATGGCCGTAGATCTCCGGAAACTTTCCGAGGGCTACGTTTGTGATGGAGATGCTCGCCCTTAATTGGATCGAATCCAAGAGACTTCCTACCCGAGAATAAATGAACATAAACCCAATGTTGGTTCCCATATCGCCAAAAATTGTCTCCATTATTGACTTTGGGCAGGTTGTGTAGTTTCCAAAAACGGCAATACCATAAGGTGTAACAGACACACCGCGATAAATTCGTTCATTGTTGTTGTTTCCAACAGTTGTTTGGTGTCCCATTGAATCAACAATCTGGTATTCTTCCTTTGTATAGGATATTAGATATGGATTGCCCTGTTCTATCCAAACTTGTGTAAAGGATGGAGAAATTATGGGGGGGAGGGAAACTACATTTGTGACTGTCCCGTTCGTTGCTCCTAGAATAATGTTGTCCCCCTTTTCAATTTTCCAATTTGTAAGCGTCATTGGTTCTGGAAGGTTGACATATAGAGCTAAAACATCTCCATCAATTGCAAATTGGGGAATGCTTGAAAATCCAAATACAATGCCGGAAATTATCTCTCCTGTACTTCCATTTACATTAAGAAGCGTTGTATAACGCATATCGTTGTATATTGAGGTTAAATTGGAATATGGTGGCAGGTTATTTATCTCCGTTTTGTTCAATGATACAAACGCATGGATTCGCTCGTCTGCAATTGCAAGAGAAGGAGTACCTAGTCCTTTTTCTGGTGCAAGCAGGGTTGAATATCGTACTGTACCTTCTGGGCTAATCTTTACCATTGCAATTGGGTATTGCGTTGTTACATTGGAGAATTGGTTCATCGTAAAATTGAATTCAGTGAAGGGCACTCTAAGCAACAAGAAAACTTCTTCATACTGATTTACGACAAAGTCATGGATTAAAGCACTTTCTTTATCTCCTCCTACCATCCATTTCCATTCCACATTTCCTTGTTCACTTATCTTGATCACAAACGGCTGTTTGGAATAATATGGTTTCTTGCTTCCAAAAAAAGAGATATTGGCGATTGAAGAATATGCATATCCATATACATAGCTGTTGCCGATTGGGTCTATATATGTTCCAACCACTTCTTCTGAGTGTATTTCATAAATAAAGCAACCTGTGTCATTAGCAAAGTAGCTGATTAGCAAAAACAATCCATAGTAAACAAGAGAAAACAATAGTATTATCATCAATAAAACATAAGCAACTGTTTTTTGAGTTGGTCATAATTTGCCATTTTGATAAACAAAATTATGATCCGTTTGAATCAAAACAAAATTTAACATATAATTGTGCCTCTATTTCATTATTCCATCGATTTAGTTTATATTGCTTCAATTTGTGATCACAGTATGCCAACGGCTTCATCTCGCTTTCCAACAAGAAAAAATGCCCCCATCGATCGACTTGCCAGTCCTTTCCACAAATTTATCCGCTATGAAGCATCCAGCGGACTTATACTGATTTTTACCATCATCGTTG
>JALUTL010000233.1:8971-11459 GCA_027016475.1 Candidatus Heimdallarchaeota archaeon | reverse complement strand
AAGTCTAATATTAGAACGCTATGTCATTATTAAATCAGTTGGGATACATGCAAAATACCATAGTAATTCACCATTAATCAATGCAATTGTTTATTTTGCATTAAGTAATTTTACAGTCAATAATTCTGCCAAAGTTTCACATATTTCAAGAATGAGCCCATGTTATAGAGTTTTTTTTGCATATTCCCTTCTTTTTCGCGACACTAAGGGAAAGTTTAAGCTTTTTTTTCCGCACGGCGCATGCTTCGGCAAAAACTGATCGGTTTTGTTATGATCACATTTCTGGCCCTTCCATTGCCGGTCTTCGGCAACCAGATCGCCTTCATCCTGACTGGCGAGCGACCGGAAGGGATCTTGTTTGATGGAACACGAGGAATGGCAACCAAAACTGACATTGGTAGTCAATCCAGAATACACATGGATGGAGCCCCTGATGTTCCCACTTCACCATGGATGCTTAAAGGCTGCACTGATTCCGCATTGAAGTATATCAACTGCGATAATTGGCTTCAGTATGTTCCGGACAATGGACAATATTTCGGGACGATTGTCGTAATTGATGATGGACTCTCTGTCGGGCAGTGGAAAGATCTCGAAGACAGGGGAATCCTATACTGGCCGTATGTTGGTCATTTGGACATTATTGGTGTCCTGACGCCTGATACAAATGAAAAACCCCGGTTTTACACCGATCCAAATACAGTGACAGATGCAGAACTGGGCTACAGTGGTGATGACCATGCATACAAGGTAATGAGTGCCCTGATGACTGTGGCAAGGGGGCCAAGGTAATTTTCGTCAATCTTGCAATGAATGGTGACCCAGGAGTTGAAGCACATAGGGCCGATTTGTGGAAGTGGCTCTACGACAACAGGGTGAAGTACGACATAGACATCATCAACATGTCATGGTTCACAGGAGATTATATTGAAAAGAAAGATGCAAATGGCTACATCAACCTTCTCTATGCTTCCGGTGTGTTCATGGTTGCCAGCATGGGCAATGACGGAAGTGTCGACCAAAAGACTTTTCGACCTCACATCCACTCATCTATGGGGTGGCATCGATCGACCATGAGAACAGAGGGGCCTGGAGAACTGGTATAAGAAGAATTTTTGGAATTCCGTACGATACGTACCAATATTGGGACGACGACTACAAGTCAAAAGCAGGCTACTTGAGCGGTGAAGCTCAGGAGGCGAAGGATGATCAGGCAGGATGCCGTGATCATACTCGACTGCCATTCTGTTCGGCATATGGCCACAACACTGTGACGGATCCATACAAGATCGACTTTGTGATGCCTAGCCATGGAGTGCCTGCCGCCTACTATCTTATTTCAGAGAAGGCTCGGGTGTGGTATTACAGTTGGGGAACTAGCTATAGCGCCCCCTACCTGAGCGCCGCTGCGCTGATTGCAACCTATGCCTACAATCTCGGCTATCATGCAAAAAGCAAAACATCCTACAAGGATCCGAGTGCAAGCACATTGTACAGTTTGCTCTTGTGGACCGCATCCAACAATGGCTTCTGGAGTGACAAACTGGGCTATGGCTATGTGGATCTGTATGAGCTGTACCACGAGGCATATGACAAAGGGTATCAGGATGCCCCTTCCCCCAGCCTCAAGTGGTGCTTACTTGGCTGCTAGGTGGTAATGATGAGACATGGAGTGACAGTACTGCTTCTGACATTGTTTCTTTTAATCTCCATACCAGCCTCCATTGCTGATGAGGATGAATTTGAACATCGAAACGTCCGTGGAGAGCTTGAAGCCAAAAGAGTTCTTGTGGATGAGGAATTTCTGGTGTTCAATGGCACCAGCTATTATGAGCGGGTGGTTGACTTCAACAAAACTGCTATGAAAGGCTTTGGAGACAATTTTACGGAATATGCCAAGAAATATTCAATAATGAGTATCGACTTCAAATTCAGCCTCGTCAATAACTCTCAACCATTTGAGAAGGGGGATTTTGTCTTTGTCTACCATTATAACGAGACTATGCCAACCTATCCAAATGCTTCATACTATCTTAATGACATAGATGGTGCCATAGAAGGAAATAAGACATCTTTTATCATGAATGATGGAACTTGGTTGATCATTCACCTATAAAGATTGAAACTGAAAAAACTCTTCCTTTGGACGTAAGTATGAATTTTCCTTTGCTGGCCAATTATACTCAGACACCCGAGGATCAGTCTCATCTCATGAAATTTGTTGTGTATTACCGAGGCAATGAATTCATCAATATGTCTGCCAAAACATATACAGGCATATATACGATTTTTCTAGATGATGCAGACGGAAGCTTTGTCAGCATCGGCTGGACATGGCTTGTGATGCTTGCGGCATTTCCCTTGGTCAGATACAAACGCAAAAGATGAATTTGACAAAAACATGATCTGAAGAAAGGTTTTTTGGATTAGAGTCACACGCAACATGATTTAAAGTGAATGAGGATGAGCAGATACAATCCTTAAACAT
>JALUTL010000233.1:0-8961 GCA_027016475.1 Candidatus Heimdallarchaeota archaeon | reverse complement strand
GAAGTATTTTCATCAGCTTTTAACCAATTTCGTTCAAATCTACCACAGCCAAAGAAAACTTTTTTGACTTGGAACTGCTCATTTGTGTCCATGTCAGATGAGTTTTATGGAAGAGTTCTGGCGGAAGAAATGGAGTTTCAATTTTGTGACATATGCGGCGCAGACGAAGTGAATTGGATCCAAATCAAAGAGGATGAGGAAGGACAGAAGATTGTCCGCTTCATTTGCAGATCCTGCCATGATGCGCCAACAACCTATCGCCCAGATACCGTCCGAACCATATCTGACCCCAATGAATTTGAAGAGACCATTAAGGATTCCTGGGTTGATCAATTCATAAAAGAACAACAGGAAAGCGGAGCCATTCATACCATTGATACTTCTGAACCCATCCCTGAAGAAGAAGAGGAAGAAATTATTGAACTGGAGGAAGAGGAGGAGCAACGTCCGCTGCGTGTTGCCAATTGGGCAACAGCCTTCATTCAGGAGGCACTGTTTGGCAAAGACCCGGTAAAGTGGTTGGAGGAACGCGGTGCTTTTACACCGGCACAAGCAGAAATAACATGTGAAACCTTGGTCAACATTGGGGTTTCACAGATCGGGCCAGTAAAAGAAAGCGTAGTTCGATGTTTGGGCACTTTGCTGGGAGTAAATCCCCAAGTTGACGAAAAGATCCGTCATGTGTTGCAGGGGTATGCAAACAGTGAAGACTCCAGCATTAGTAATTTGGCAAAACAGTACCTTTTGCTTCACAGGTAGAAAGTCACGCGTCAGCATCGTTTTCTTTATATGATGATAACCTGATTTGGTCTTGTATGCAAACCATTGGAGACTTAATTGAGGCAGGATATACAGGATGCTCTGTTCGTTCAATCATGACGGATTCCAGTTTTAGAAACAAGGTTCTTGAGGACAAGACAGTTCGAGGCAACAACAATGTCAAAAAGTTGGTAATGGACAAATTGGCGGTTGGAGGCAAAGTTCTTCTGACAGGCCCCACAGGAGAAGCAAAAACCTTGTTTGCTAGAGTGCTGCTCAACCATCTCACCCATGAGATTAACAATCGGAAATATCATATCAAGGGAAGCCCCTTTTTGGAAGATGCAGGCTATCTGATAAAGGTAATCGACCATTATCAGAAGAACATCTATGGAGCAATTGAAGTGCTCCAAAGCCTCTCGCCCTATGCTCGAAGAACGATCGAAGAGGTACTTTCAGAAGGAAAAGAAAAGGTGGATCTGGATAACACAGATCAGATCGTGAAGCTTGGAAAGAAAGTGCCCGAACTGCTAAAGAATGTACCAATTGAAAAAACATTGGTAAGAACTGCACAAATCGATCCAAGAAATGATCCTGATAGCCTGTACATGTTGTTGGCTGGAGTTGAGAGTTTGGAAAAGCTGTTCGGTGACGACAGCGAAACTACATTTGACCCTACAAGTCACAAGGTGGGAACTCTTTCCCAAGGTTTCCTTGTGGTCAATGAAATCCAAAGATTGCATTTGACTTTGCTTGAATCACTGATGGGCTTTTTGGAAGATCCGGAAGGTATAAAATACAATTTGGCAGGACAGCCAGTCTATGTTGATGGTGCAATCATTTTCACATCAAACGCACCCCTGACTGTATTCGGTGAAGAATCACAACCGATCATCAACCGTATTCCGGAAGTTCTTTGGCCGGCAAGAAATGTTGAAGATAGAATTGCCATTGTCAAGGACATGTTTGAGGAGCATTTGATCATTCAACGTGCCAACATAGTCGCGAATCCAGCATTGATTCGAATGTATGAGTTGACCGGTGAAGGAAAGAATGATTTTGTTTCCCAACTTGCAGTCGAGTTTGTAGCGACACTTGCCAGTGAATCAATCCCTGCATCCCTCAAAAACCTTTCAGGACGATCTGAAAACAAGGTTGCACGGGCAGAATTCTATGCAGGATTGGATGAAGTTCACAATCCTCAGCGATCTCCATACATCGACCTTCGTACTTTGAACAATGCAATTGGTGAGATTGTCATCAGGGCTGATGAAGACCAACGAAGCCAAAGCAACATCATTACGTTGGATAATGTTAAGGCAACATTGGAACTGTATGACATTTCACCAACTTTGGTCAACAATGCAATTCAAAGCCTTAAATTGAACATTCGAGAGCATCTTCGCGCAGGAGGCAGTGCCATCAGCGTCGAAGAGGTCACAGAAGAATTGGATAAGCTCACAACAATGAGTGAGGAGCAGCTAAAGCAGTTGATCATTGAGTATGAGGGACTTCAGGGCTATGACGAGCAAGCCGTGAACGAAATCGTCGAAATGGTCAAACCCAGCTATGAATCACTTCTTGATGTAGCATATCTGTAAGAGGTGGTGCATTTATGCCACACCGAATTAAATGGCTGACAGAAGCCCATTATCAGGATCCATTGGTCAATTATGGAACTACAGAATATATTCTCCAATTTCAGGACGCAGCAGAAATTCTTCGGAAATGGAGAAACCCTCATTTGGGGAGATCCTCCCGAGAAGGGACAATCATTCGTTTGGCCAATGAAGCAAACAAATCCGTTGAACTCATCAGACAGATGCTATTGACCACAAATCTTGATGCAAAACATGAGGAGCAATTGATAGAGCAATTGAAAATTTTCAACTTCATGATGAACCATACATTGCCAGAAGCCCTTGAGTTGGTCAACAAGGATTTGCTGTTGACACCAGAGGATATCCTGAAATTCATTGAAAAGCATTTGGCCTTGATGCAACAGGAATATGGCAAGAGCATGTCAATGGCCAAATCAATGCTCAGCCGGCTGAACGAGCTGACAGACATTGAAATCAGGGATCAATTCGGCAGAAAACGGAGAGTTCAGCAAAGTGATGTCTTGGATGTATTGGGAAAGACGCTTGGTAACCTGATTATTCGACAGACATCTCTCAGACCTGTAGACCAAATCGATGCCAGACCCAGAGGAAAGGTTCGGAAAAAAGAAACGTACAGAGCTGCGGTTCTGAGAACTTCACAACTCCCGCCACCTACAATTGAAATTGAAGACATTAGGGTCGTTGACAAGGATCGACTCTCATTAATCTATTTCATAGTTGATGTGTCACAATCAATGTCAAAAACCGTTTTCACCGGCGGCCTGACGCGTCTGGACGGAGCACTGCTAACATCATTGGGTCTTTATTTTTTCTTCAACCTGACGAACAGAAGGAAACGAAGGGAATTTGAAACGTTCAAGATGCATCTTGTACCTGTCACAGAAATTCCCTATGTCATTGACAACAACAAAAAGTTGGAACGATTTCTTTTCGAAGCGGAAGCAAAAGGCAAAACGCGTTTGGTTCATGCAGTGGACACAGTCGTCAATCATGTAAGATCAAATTACAAGGAAAACGATTTTGATGTGCAGATCATTGTTTTGACTGATGGACGACCAAATGTTCCATTTTCAGGACATATACCTGGACGTCCGGATCCGTTTCTGGTCAAGTATTTCGAAGAAACGGCATCAGATACCCCACATGAAACCAGACAATGCATGCTCCAGTTGAATCAACTGTTCAGGCATCTGCAACGCTCAATGGATCGGAATTGGGAGATATCCTACTTCCTTATGGCACCAGAAAAATTCAGGGACAGTGATCTCTATAAAGACACCAAGGCTATGCTTGGAGGGATCACTCGACCAATCCTTATCGATCCAACAAAAATTGAACAATTGGGTGCCAGAATCATTCAGGAGGCAATTACAGAATGATGCAATTGCAGGGATCCGAGTTTGTACAGACATATTTGGATGCAAGGGAAGCAGTAGAGAAGCTCATGGGCACTGCCCCAGAAAATTACATCCTGGCATTGCTTTTGGACAGTGAAATATATGATTCAATTCTTTTGCAGACAAATCAGGCAGGAACACCTCATGTATTGATTTCTACCAATGAATTAGAATTGCTCCAACAGTTGAAGACCCAATTCGTCCCCAACGGAGTTGACATTGTCTTTCAATCTCAAAAACCAAGAATTTACATGCCTTCAAGGCGGATGCAACTGGACAAGGAAGTGCTCAAAGCCAAATTGGTACAGGCATTTGCAATGGCTGCCTTGGCGGAGCATTCCGTGTCAGATTTCCCCAGACTTCTGGAGGGCATCTACAAGAAGGATGCAATAATCAAGGAACTGTTTGCCAACAATGTCTATGAGTTAGTCAAAGAACAATCTGCACCATGGGCTTGGCAATACTTCCAAGATTTGGTGGCATCCTATCGATTGCTTGCACTGTATGGAATGGAAGATTTTTATCTCCCTCCTGCCTCAATGAGGAAAACATCAGTCTTCTATAACTTCCTTCTTGAAGTCAAAGGGATAATTCAGGAAAGGGTCAAGCTTGAAAGAAGAATGCCCCTTTGGGATCTTACATTTCATGGATTTGGTCATGCAATCCTTAGGCAATATTTGGAAACACTGGATCCTGACACTTCCGAGAAGATCTTGCCACAGCTCAAGAGCAATTTGGGACAGCCTTTTGGAGAAGTGGGCCATGCATTTCTGAAGTGGCTACAAGAGTTGGAGGAAAATGAGGGAAAGACACTTTTTGAAATTGCCTCACAAATCCCCAATGATTACGAATTGGTCAAGCATTGGAGCAGATCCGAAACAAAGAAGAGGCTGGAAATCCACAGAGACCAGTTAAGCAATGAAGCTCTGCAATGGCATAGTTTCAGAAACGGCTATTGGTCCGACCTTTGGCCAATCAGGGCACAAAATTTTGATCGAGTGGCGGACCTTGTGGGCAAGATCCAACGACAGAAAATCTCCACACGACTGCAGCTCATGATGGACAAGCCATCTGTCATTTTCCATGGACGAATCAAACTCAGAGATCGGGATGTCGCAGTGTTTTCAATCAATGAAGATGCAATCGGACAGGAACAGCTCATAATTTTGAGAAACCACATGCTTGCAGAACAAAAGGGGTTTGTCATTCCTCTACCAGGCCTGCCAGATGTCATCGTCTTCAGGAAGTTTGCAGGAATGCATATTGCCAGCTATCTCGGAGTTCGGACTGGAACCGGCTATCCATCTTCACCCTATGACCTTCCATTGGTAACAAGAGCAGTTCAAGTGACAAAGAGCAAGGACGCGTATGTCAGTGAAGTTCGGGAAGATGAAGGCAAACTTGACCAGACTGTCGACTATTCACAATTAAAGAACCTGACAGAGCCTCAACACAGGGCCATTCGATATTTGATTAGACAGGGAGAAGTGATTCAATGATACAGAAGATCAATACAGCATTGTGGAGATTCCTTGCCGCAAAAAAACTCTCAAGTCGATCATTGCCAACTAAAATACAGGCAATACAGCTTCTTGCAAAATATGGAAAACCAGAGGATCAGGCAATGCTCCTGCCATTGATCAACGAAAGAAACAACGCAATCAGACTCTCAGCCACTGTTTCACTCAGGACGCTGTTCAGGCAAGACCAGTCCTTTAAGCAAGCTCTTTTGGATCACCTTCAAAATGCCTCTGTTCTCACGAAGCTTACAATTATTGAAATTTTGCAGGAACTCCCACTCGAAGAGAGAGAAGAGATTTTTGCAGACACGATTACCACAGCTACCGATGACATTCTGTACGCTGTGGTTCAGGCATTGAAAGGAACTACAGACATCAATCTATTGGACGCAATGCTCAAAGCGGCAGACACAAAGGATCTTGTCCTCAGAAAAACGGCATATTTGGCATGGTTTCAAGGAATCGCAAACATGGAGAAAGAAGACAGGATACAGTATGCCACACCACGTATCCACCAGCTAATCAGGGCAACATATGAAACAAAGGACAAAGGAACCATTCTTCAGAACATTCTTGCATATGCAGACAGAAAGGAACTTCCTGAACCGAAGGCATATCCCGAATTCATCATCAGATACCTCATTGAGCTGATCAATACATGGGAATATGATCCAGACGTAAATAGAGCCATTCATCAGTTAGTAGTTCCAGCATACTTCACATTCAGAGAACGAGAGCAAATGCAGGAACGACCATACATTCAAATCTAAGCATTGTCGTCAAACAATCGTTCTCATTCAATTTTAGGACATTTATCCTCAACATAGCTTAGTCCTTGCGCCTCCACCTGCTCCTTTAACCCGTTGGTGACACCCAAGGGAAGCCAGACAACAGGAATCTTAAGGTTGATTGCCTCCTGAACTGCCCGATCCACATTTCGGGGGCTGAAGTAAATCAAAACACCAGAAATGCCATCAACTTCATCCAACTTTCGATACGATTTCCAATGTCCAATGTGGGGAAGAATTGGATGAATCGGAATGATCTCATGGCCTTTCTCCTCCAGAAATTTCGGAATTGAATGGCTCGGAAGCGATGGATCAGGGGACATCCCCATTATTGCCAATTTTTGCCGATGTTTCAGAAATGAGGAAAGTTCAGCATCATCCATAGGAGGCTTCAAACATTGGGGACTTATGGATTTCTATTCCGATATAGAGATACCTCTATCTTCCAGTCTCCCTAGGGAAACCGATATGGCCGGTGAAGCATATTTGCCTCAGACGGCTTGGCGAGACGATTCCGCCGCCATTCCATCAGGTTGAACCCTTTGAGGTTACTTTTTTCATTTGTCAGTACAATCCAGACCATCCCATTTCAAACAATGGTTTCTCTGGGTCTGTACAATCTATGGACTGCGTTGCAACGCTTTTGGAGGGAAGGTGACTGAAAGTGAACGCAGGTATGCAAATCATTTAAATTAGTTTCCTATCAAAAATTGACATTAATGTTTGGCCAATGCTTTTTCCATTTCCTTGTTAAATTGGTCAGTATCCGCTCGAATTCGTCTTTCGATATATGGCCTACCCAAAAGTTTTACAACAAATATCTTTACCTTCCCAACCCGATAACGAAGATTTAGAAGATCAATGAGGCCCTTTCCGGCCTCGTTTGATGATCGGGGGTAATGATCAAACGTACAGTCGTCTCCCGCAAGACATGTGTTGAGGAAAATACCAAAGTTAACCTCCCTTAAGGCATTGATAAGGTCGTGCTCCAATTCTACAAGTTGGCTGTTCGCAACATTTGTCCATTCAATTTCATCATATTTGGAACAGAGCAACATTTCGATCTTCTTGAATACCTGACGAACTGAATTGTAATAGTATCCGTGTTTACACCTAAAACTGCAAAAATATCCTTTGAAGGGACATAGTTGAAATGGAATTTTATAAATCCCATCTCCATGCTCTGAATGTCTTCTTCGGAAGCACCAAAAACTTCTGGCATTGAGGTCAATGCGGAAAGGAAGCCACTCAACAAGGTTTCATCATAGTTGAGTTTGGCGCAAAACCCGCCATAGCATTTTGAGTACACTGGTGTCCCATCTTTTTTGAATAGAATCAAATATTCTACCTTCATTCTCTTACCTCCATGTTAAGATTGTATTTTTCTCGCAAACTTTCCCAAAACTTGCTCCTGCCAGTTTTTGGAGTGGTAAGTGGGCAGGATGGCATACTCCATGGCTTTCCCTCCAAATGCGGAACATGCTGCAATAGCTCAGTTGTAAGAGAAGTATATTCTTCCTCCGACTCAACCAACTTGTCTTGCCCAAATTGCTTCACCGCTGTCGCAATTGAAGTTAACAGGCCTTCTATCACTTCATTTCCAAAGGTTCCTCTTGTCAGACCAATGCAAATCACCAAACCATCCCCTGCTCTTGTCAAATGAAGCTCAACCATATCAAGCTCATACTTGACATGCTGACCATCACTTACCCCAAAGATAGTCGGGGCTTTGGACAACATGTCAAGGAACCCTTCAAACCGACTCTGTGATGAACCAAAAAAGGATTCACAGAAACCACCAAAACATTTGGAAAACAGTGCCACACCAGCCTGATCCATTACGAGAAGGTATTCTATGCATAAATTGCATTTTTATGATATTTAACAACTCACTTCAAATTTTCTCATCAACATGGTCTTGGTTGGAGATGAAAATTGTTCAACATTTAGGAATATGAATGAACTCTCCGAGAGAAGCAAAAAATTCTGACAAGTGGCTTTGATGTTGGAATATGCTGCAAATAGAAGCGTAACCCATAAATTAAAAGCTACACTTGATTCCGCACATACATTAAAATACGGACATGGCAACTCAGAAACCAAAAAGCATGAAACTGGGAATTTATTCTTTCTTTAGGAGTGGAACTTTTTGTTGATCAATGTTTCCAGCAGAAACTAATTTTTCAAAAGCGGTCTTTGCCTTTGTTCGAAGTTTATCCATATCTACGGCATACCCGTTTGCCTCTCTGTCCCTCTGAATCAGTTCATGTATTTTTTCACTGAATTCATCTAGATCCTTGTACTCTATTGTACGGATTGGATCTGAATGTACATCCGGGATCGGAAATGGCAGCAGTTTGTAACCAAACCCATAATAGACAATCTGGAAGTATTGGTAAGCCTTAGACGATTTGATTCTTCCAATTATGACCATATTTTTTGAATCCAATGAAGTTATTTCAAACTCAGAACAATCTCTCAGTGGATTGTCATCATCGTGCCCCGTCATCTTATTTCACTGGGATTTATACATTTAAATGTTTTCTGGGAGAGAGTATAAAAGGTTCTGATTTTCATAATGTTTTAACAATACAATTATCGATTGGAAAAAACCTTTTATTAATCATACTGTTTTAAAACCTATTGAGTGAGTGGAGCAAATCAATAGATTTCCGAAATGACAAAATAGAATACAGGTGCAACTCAGAGGATTGCCAGAATCGCTCTGAAGCAATAATCTCACATAATACAGAACTTTTGACAATTCAGACCATACTTCGCGAGAAGCAGTTCAAAAGTGCATATCAACTCATTAATTTGCGGGATCAACCATGGTCAGCCAGTTGGAAAACAGAAATAAAAAACCATTTTAGAA
>JALUTL010000232.1 GCA_027016475.1 Candidatus Heimdallarchaeota archaeon | reverse complement strand
GTTTAAACCAAGACAAGCAAATGGATATGAAAGAAAAACCATTGGTATAAACTTTTTCAAAATAATACTTGAAGCAACTTCACTTCAACATTTTAATACCTCTTCAATTGAAGAGTTTGAAAAGGATGTTGATCAATTTCTGAGATTCTCCGAATCTCTTGTAGGTTATTATTCTTTTCTTGCTGATAGGAGGAATTAATATGCAACTCAACAAGAATGTAATAATAAATGGAGAAATAGAACTGATTACAGGATTGAATATTGGAACGAATAAAGAATCACTAAGAATCGGTGGTATCGATAGCCCAGTCATAAAGAATCCAGTCACCCAAATACCTTATATTCCAGGTTCCTCACTTAAAGGTAAAATGAGGTTTTCCATAGAACTAAAAGATGGAAAATACGATATAGAACTATTAAAAAACGAAAAAAATGAAATTATTGATAAAAAAGGAGTGCCTCATGCTTTCGTTAAAGAATGTAAAGATCAAGAATGTCAAATCTGTGTAGTATTTGGCTCGACAAAAAACACCCAAGCAGGATTGACAAGATTGATTGTTAGGGACTCCTTACCCCTTTCCTCCAAGTCATACGGAACAGAAATAAAGGTAGAAAATTCTATCGACAGGTTACAAGGAAAAGCAATTTCCCCTCGTTTTATTGAAAGAGTCACAGCAGGTTCCAGATTTAAATTGGAAATGGTTTATTCAATTTATGGAAGCAACAATGATCACAAATTGATTGAAACAGTCTTCAACGCTCTTTCCTTGGTAGAAGACAGCTATCTGGGTTCTAGTGGGTCTAGAGGTTATGGTCAAGTAAAATTTCATATCACCAAAATTTATGTTCGTGATACAGACTTTTACAAGGCAGAAGCTGAAGAAAAGGTAATCTTTGATGGATCGAGTTCCCCTCAGGAGATTCTCTCCACAAAAGTGCTTGAGAAGCTGTAGGTGATATCAACTGCCGACTAAACAGATTCTGTTCAAATGGAAACATGCACGGGTCGTAACCAATTGGGCAAGCCATTCCCTAGCGCGGGCTGTCCTTGCCAATCTTTTTCACCTCTTTCCAAAGGATGAGGTCAATGAACTGCTCAAGGAACCTTTTGCCTTTTCTGACCCTTGCCCTTCCTTCCTCATTGACAAAGAAAGAATCTACACCTATCCAATGCCTAAGTATATCCTCGAGACAGATACACTGGACATCAACAGAATCAAGCAGTACAAAAAAGCCAAATTCATCGACCGGAAGCTATTTGGATCGTTTGACCAGACCATCAAGGACTACATCAACGGCACAGCCCAGTTGACAATCACACATGGTATCCTCCTTTCAACAAAACCAAGTTTTGCAAAGGAAACTGAAAATGTCCTTCACAATACCATCCGAAGAAAGAGAGGAGGGACAGATGATTCCATGGTGGAAGAATTCTATGGAATGCAAACCACATTCAGCAAACAGCTTGAATACACCACCATCATCCATTCAGAATCAAAGGAACTCGTCCAAATGCTGGAAGCAGGACTGGCCCTGACCGCAGATCGCGGTGTAGGAAAGCGCACATCCATCGGACTCGGTGCAATAGAGATCATCGAAAGCAAGAAAATTGACCTTCCACCCCCATCAGGAGCAGCCGTCCTCCTTTCATCGTGGCTACCAAACGCAAATGAACCCGCAATTCCCGAGACTTATTCCATGTCTTTCTTCCAACCAATCCAAACTTCAAAGCATAGCGGAACAAAACCGTTGAAAGGCATCTCCTACATAGAATCAGGTGCTGTCCTCAAACATGCAAATACCCTCATCCTTGGAAGAATGGAAAATCTCGGCTCTGAAAACAATCCAAACCTGTTCCCAGGCTATGCACTCGCCATCGGAGGTCTGAATCCATGAACGCTACACTTACTACCCTCTCCCCAACTATCATCAAGGCTCCAGATGAGGTCTCAAGATCACTCGTCTCTTTCGGAACCTATACTAGCAAAACCGGAAAAGAGCAGAACGTGGTCTACAGAATCAGCCTTGAAAAGCTTATGGCTGTTGAGCCAATCAACGGAATACAACCAATCGACCTCATCATGCAAAAGGCAGAGCAGCCCACCAAGCCCATCCCAGTCCTGAGCGGAATGGTGTGCAAAAACCACGACTACAAGGTGCTACGCATCACAAATGACGCCAAGGAAACCCACCAATATTTCGAAACCATGCATACCAACGGAAAATCATATGTGCCCGGTAGCAGCATCAAAGGAGCAATTCTCACAGCAGTGATCAACTATACTGTCGAATCCCTCCATGGCCAAAATCCCTCATTCCAGAAATGGATTGATCAGCGGATTGCCTCGGTTCGAAATCCAAAAAAAGACGGGCCAAAGCTGACAGAAGCCCTGATCGGAATAGCAAAGGACTTCATTTCAGGAGGGCAAACATCAAAAGGCTCATTCAAGTTTACTGACAATGCTCTGCAAGCATTCAATAAAAAACGATTCGAACCGTGGATCGCCATTTCAGACACGGACGCCCAATCACCAGGCACACGGAACTTGACCGCAACTGCCTACAGGGTAAAGCAAGGAAACGGCAGAGGCGGCATCAACACAGAAGGAATCATTGACCCCATCAACATCGAGTCTATCAAACCAAAGCAGAACCTTGAGTTTAGAATCATCCAGCAAAAACCTGAATATGACATCAACACAATACTCGACATCACAGCAAAGCATTTCAACAATGTTCTGGAAGAAGAACGCAAATGGTATGAAGCCAGAAAGATCAAGATCGACCTCCCAAGTGCACAGACTCCAGGGCTCATCCGCCTCGGGTGGGGATCGGGACTTGACGCCTTCTCCATTCTTCCCGCCATCAGGAACATCGGTGACCCGACATTGTTGGACACATATACCCAAAAATGGAAGCTGACCAAAAATTTGGATGACTACCCCAACAGCAAATGGGTCGCATGGTTTGACGCAAAATCAGGCACGAAGTTCCTTCCGTACGGCTGGTGCACCATCTCTGTTCAAAAGCCTTAGATTGTACTGCCCATGGCCGATCTCCCGGAACTGCCCTACATTCATGTATGCACCCAACCTAAGAAGGTCACAAATAAAACGATCAGAAACCGACACTGTCAGCTTCCCCTTCCAACCCTTCAGACCAGTCCCTACAATTGATCCGACTCCTCCCAACAATGTTGCTCCGGCCACCCCATCATACGAAATCCCAAACCAGTCATCGACGAGCTCGCACAGATGCGAAACAAGAACTTCCAAATGAGGAAACTGCATCACAGGAGGGACATACGGCGAGATGAAATGGATTCCAAAAAGCTCATCTTCCGCAAGCACCAATGGGTATGTTAATGGGAAAACATTGTTCCAAGAGACCAGCTCAACCAACCTGAACGAATCCACCGTTAATTCCTTGAGATATCGCTTCAACGGATGCAGGAGGGACTCCGACAGCACATTGACCCTCAGTTCCATAATCTCCCCTATCCTGACAGACGGATATTCAAGTTTCCACCCCGTGATCCGATGAACCGGAACCAGACGCGGCGTTCTGAATGCAACAGGCAGATGCGCATAGCGCTCAGAAACCGCTGAAAATAGCGCAGGCTCATTGGTTGACAGGAATTCCATGAATCCTGAAGACACCCTCTGCAACAGATCGAACGGAAGCCGGCAATTGGCCGTGCAAACGTACACCGCCTTCGCCGAGTACAAGTTGGCCTCCACATGGCTCTGTTTCATTTGTCTCCTAAAGGCTTTGCCATTCTTGCCAGTGATCAACACACATTTGCCGTGATTTTCCAAGCACCAATGCTTCAATCCCTAGTGAGTAATTTCTGCTTCTGCGACTATTC
>JALUTL010000231.1 GCA_027016475.1 Candidatus Heimdallarchaeota archaeon | reverse complement strand
TGTTGAAGTGGTCTGTAAATGATTGTGTCAGGTTCTTTTTCTTGTACCTGCTTGGTAAACTCAATGATTGCTTCGATAGCCACATCAAGCTTTCCTTCTTGGACAATGAATTCTGCGAACTGATGAATCATATGATACACCTTCTCCAATGTGATTGATTGGATTTGACCATAAATACCCTCACTTTTCTATTTTAGAACAATTGAAGGTTGGCTACTGCTTAACAAACAGGAAAGTATCCAAAAAGTTGCAATAAAATGCAAAGACATCAGTTAAATAATTCACCATGTGGGTTAAATTAATGCCATTTTTGACATTAAGACGATTGCCTGCATACCACATTCATTATCAAGTAGAAGGTCGTGGTAAACCTTTGTTACTTCTTCATCCATTGATGGGGGACATGAGTGTCTGGAAAAACCTAAATTATGAACATTCGTTAAAAGACAATTTTATGTTAATCAAGATTGATGCATTGGGGCATGGGTTGAGCTCCAAGCCTCATGACATAGATGCATATTCATTGGAAGTCGCGGCAGATTATCTTGCCCAGCTATTGGATCATTTATTTGTTGACAAAACCCATGTACTAGGCTATTCTATGGGTGCGTTGTTTGGTTTTGCGTTGGCAATCCATTATCCCAATATAGTGGATAGGCTCGTTTTGGGAGGGAACCATCCCTTCAAGCGTCCTGAAGGGTTCGTTGATCCTAGAATTGAAATTTTTGAAAGGGGACTTGACGCTGTTTTGGATTGGGAAAAACCTAAGACGAAACATAGACGTGATTTCTTGGAAAAACAGGATTACAATGCATTTGCAACATTTCTCAAAGCAGTAAATCAATACGATTTTACAGAAGATGAACTGGCAAGAATCAATGCTCCTGTGTTTCTTTTTGCAGGAAGCGAAGATCCGATGCTACCTGATATCGAAAGAGCGTTCCATGCATTGCCAAATGCAAGAATGAAAGTCGTTGAAGGTTTGGATCATGATCAAGCATTTATCCGAAGATCGAAAATTATCAAGGATATACTTTCATTCCTTCAAGTCTAGAGATTTATATGCCGAAACTTAATTTAATCCATGGCAATCGTAGCGAAGCATTTGAAGTGTGATTGTGAAAAGATAACAGGTGGCAAATGTCCAAACAACCTTTGGTCTCCTAAACGGGCACCTCAGCCATATTGGCACTGTCCAAATGAAGGGTTAGATTTTCTTTGTGACAGTTGTATAAGATCAGAATTTATCTATGACAAGAATGGCAACCCGATGATGAAAAAGAATCTATGCCCATCAGACAACATTGAATTGGAAGAAAGGGTTTGGCCGTCAGCAGGGTTCTAGGTAATCATCAAAACGTTGATATTCTTAGCCATAATCAAAGACTAAGGTAGATTTTTGTGTCACGGCAATTAACACCAAAACAGGAAGCAGAAATTAAACATAATAAAAACCTCTCACAACAGCTTTCCACACTTCAACAGAACAGGATGAGTATAATGACTGCGCTTCAGGAAGCGGAAAGCGCACTAAAAGAGTTGGAAGGGAAAGATGAAAATGAGGAAATTTTTCGATTGGCTGGCTCATTGATGTTCAAGACCACAGTTGGCAAGGTAAAAGAGAAGCTGATCCAAAACAAAGAAATTTACGAAGTGCAAATCAAGAGATTTGAAAACCAATCTAAGGAAACAGAACAGAAAATGAAGGAACTGGAAAATAAACTCAAAAAAGAATTGGGAATTCAGTAGGTAACAAAAAAGGGTGTCTCCATCAATTTGTTTTAATAAGACTAAAAGGGAGAAAGTAATAGAAAGGAGAAATATTTATGGCAAGAAGGACAAAGAAAGTTCATTCAACTGGTCGATTTGGTGTACGCTATGGTGCCAGATTAAGAAAAGATGTGAGAAGAATTGAAGCCACATCCAAAGGGCTTCACAGATGTCCTCGGTGCAGATTAGTAGCAGTGAAGAGAAAGTCTGTTGGTATTTGGGAATGCCGAAAATGCAATTACATGTTCACAGGTGGAGCTTGGGAACCCATTACAGATTCTGGCAGGAGAATCAACAGAACTGCAAGGCAAATAGAAGAAAGAAAAGGAGAAATTTAGCTCTGAAGAAACATGCATATCTTGGTCACCACATCGAGAGATCCATCTGATTTTGGTCGCAGATTGGCTCGGATAATTTCCCATATCGTTCCAAACTCGAAAAGAGTTAATCGTGGCCGCATGAACCTATATGATATCAAAGAATATGCAATAGGCAACAATTTTGATAGAGTATATCTTGTAAGAACCAAGTTTGGGCATTCAGCAATAATTGACATCTACAGAGTTACACCTGGCGGTCTAGAAATGGAGGGAGTGAAACTTCATCTAACAAACGTAATAGATCACAAAATCTATGGTTGGCAAAGAATCCCGGGTGGAGCGCCAATGTCATCATCCGAAAAGATATTGGAAATTGATGAAGTTTCAAGCAATTTCCTCAGAAACTACTTTGGTCTAACGTTTGACAAGATTACCTCGATCGGTTTACTCATGGACAGAGATGAGGAGGGAACACTAATTAATTTGGTTGACACAAAAACAAACAAAACTTTCTTTTCAGCCAGAATGAGGGTGTTATAATGCATGTAGTTGAAATCCGAATCAAATTTGACCAACTCGATGAGCTTGAAAAATGCATGCGAATATTGGAAATTGAAAACAAATCAAATGAAGAGGATGGGGAAAGAAGGGTAGATGTTGTTTTACAAAATGAAGAAACAACCTTAGTGATTAAACTGATTTCATCCGATCTGGTTAGATTAAGGGCAATTTCGAATTCAATATTGAGAATGTTACGTTCAGTTGTAAGAATTTCGGAAGAGCTGTCTCAGGACAATTGAATGTCTAGTAATTTACGTATCTTTTCTCTAAGTTCCTTTGATTTCGCAAATGACTTTTCCATTATTTCGACAACTTCTTTTGATTTGAATGTGCCAAACCCACTTTTCTGTGCGGATACAATATGCTCCTCAGTAAATCCAAAAGTAATGCGGGCATCAGCGGCATCGTCCTCCTTTGCAGAAGGATCCATTAAAAGATAGTCTCCGACTTTGACTGTTGTAACTGCAATAGGAATCGATTTCATTTTGATTGGTCGAGTTGTTTCTAGAATTTCAACTTCCCCAGTTTCAGTAACTTGTGTTTCAGGAACCCTGATTGTTGAAATAGCGGCGAGTGCAGCCAATGCACTTGCGTCAAAAAGATTTCCGTTGGAATCTATTGGATAGATGTCTAGAAAGACATTCCACACCTTTTGACCTTCGATGATACATAGGTCTTCCAGATCGATAGCATCAGATTCTCGGATAATTCGATCTGTAACTCTGGTCAATTCAATAGCATCCATTGTGGGAGGTCCATTTCTGAATGAAGGAGAAGCCGTCGGATTGAGTTCAGCCGTCACTATCAAAGTCCCTTTGTTTGGATAATCATCATATGGTGATCCAATACTGAGCTTTACGCCAGCTATGACTTTTGTACCACCTAGTTCTACCATTGCAGACCCTTCGGCCTTCTCTACAAGATTTGTATGGATTTTGATTTCCCTGTACTCGTCAGGGGTACGCCCATCAAGCCTTTTGCCAGAGTTCAATAACGAGATAATATACGATTTTTCTATTGTGGAAGTAATTAGTCCTCTCTCTGTCATTTGTTTTCCTCCTTTATTCCTCCAAATAATCCAAGAACTCTAGATCACGCTCGATTTGTTCTTTGGATTTCTTTTCAGGATCCGCATCTTCATCCTCTTCGTCTTCTGTTTCTTGTTCAACACTCACTGCAAGGTCTGTATCGTCGGATTTCGGTTCTGTCTTCTGGTTTAGCAGTTCAGCCA
>JALUTL010000230.1:8158-11579 GCA_027016475.1 Candidatus Heimdallarchaeota archaeon | reverse complement strand
GTACTTTGGTTCTGCTTATCTCCAATAGAGATTTAACTCGTTACGTGATGGTTGTCTGAGGATACCTGTGCCAGAATCAAAAATTGTAATGATTGGTGTTGGTGGAACCATCGCCAGCATCAAGACATCGGATGGGCTGAAACCGGGGTTGTCTGTCGAACGTATCGTCGGATCCATACCCGAACTCAGGGATTTTGATATTGAAACTGTGCAGTTGATGAACCTAGATTCAGCCGATATGCAACCCGAAGATTGGATGACAATTGCAAAAAGTTGTGTTCATTACTTAAATGATCAAAAAGTATCAGGAATCATCGTGCTACATGGAACTGATACGATGGCATATTCTGCAACAGCTCTTTCATTCTTGATTCGCGATCAAAACAAGCCAATTGTTTTTACGGGTGCACAAATCCCCTTTTCATCATTTGGGACTGATGCAAGAAACAACATAGTTGATTCGATTCGGGTAATCGCGGAGACTGATTTGGCTGAAACAATGATCGTGTTTGATTCAAAAGTACTGCGCGGTTGCAGATCGATAAAGCTAAGGGAATATGAATTCAACGCTTTTGAATCAATTGATCCAACCCCTATAGCGGAAATTGCAAGACGGGTGGAAATAATTGACGACCATGCACGCAAACGTCGTAACACTTTGGCGTGGTATGATGGCCCACTAGATCCCAATGTTGCTTTGATTCATGCGTTTCCTGGGCTTAAACCGGAACTGTTGGAACGACTCCCTGATTTTGGGTATCGTGGGGCTGTGATTGCAGCATATGGTGCCGGCAATCTGTCGATGAGAGAACGCTCCCTTTTGCCGGTAATAAAGAAATTAATTCGTCAGGGTTTTCCTGTTGTGATTACCACGCAATGTGTTTTTGGAAGAAGTGAACTCTTCCTTTATGAATCTGGCAATGAGCTGATTCGGATCGGTGCAATTACTGGATATGATATGATGTCTGAAGCTGCCTTGATCAAGCTGATGTGGGCTTTGGGCAAAAGTGACAAATTATCGGAAATTCGGGACTTAATGGGACAAAATCTTGCTGGTGAAATTACCTACTCTTCTTCATCATAAGTGATGGTTTGTTCAATCTGGTGAGTCAAAATGGCTGATTTCAGGATGTCATCAATTGTATATTTCAGCCTTCCAAGCGTCATTTTCCCCTGAATTTTCAAAACTATTCCCGTATCATTGAGTGAAGTGTCTATCTTTGCTCCTTCTGGCATCGTTTTATTTTCTGGGCTGATTGTTGTGTACAATGTCTTTGGTGTACCCGAGATTGACACAATGGCCTCAATGGGGAATTTTGGCTCTGTTTCCATAGGATGGATTTGTCTGCAGCAATATATTTAGTTGTAGTTTCTTTATGTGCTTAAATAACCAACGTTTGGAAGGATCAATGGTGGTCATTTTACATGCTTCTTGAGGATGGTCTTTCTAACCTCCATCAGGCCAAGGAAATTGCCATTGCCTTCAAACAGACTTCACAGCGCATCCCGATGTTCAAGGATTTGCCCGATATCCATAAGGAAATCATGCAGGGCACATGGCAACCATTTGGAATTGAGTGTTGGCTTGATTTTCTGAACTATACTGGACTCCTGCCTAATCGTTCCAAATGGAAGGGGTTTGCTGGATTGGAACGAGCTAAAAAGGAGGCACTCAAATACTATTCTGAAACGGGAGAGGTACCAAAGGCCAATTCTCCCAATTTCAGCAAAATTGCGACTCCATTGTACAATGGGTATTGGAGCAAATTCGGCATTTCATCTTGGAACGATTTTCTGGAATTTTGCGGATTACCCAGCAATTGGTCAGGAAAAGCCGTCAATCGGCATGATCTTGATACTGCTATTGCATCATTTTTGGATGCAGAAAGAAAATTAGGGCATCAGCCAACCATTGCGGATCTTCCGAAGATATTCAATGCCATCAATAATGGCTATTTCTATCCTTTTGGAATCCGCAATTGGAATGATTTTGTGTTTCATGCAAAATTTTTGCACTAGACAACTATTGAAAACTGAAGAAGCACTTGGGCAACAAAATATGTGCTTGCGATCCAATGCTCTGCAAATGGAAGCTCTTTTCGAAATTCTCTGAATGCAATGATCCCATCTGATAGCATGAAAAGGGTGATTCCTCCTAACTGAACTAAGGTGACCACTGTTCTTGTCTGAATCGTTGCCATCAATATGGTTGCAAATAGCACCCCGATTATAAGAGAATAGAAAAATGCTCCAATAGTTAATACCCGCTTCGAACGATCGAACGCCACAACAAGGTATATTGGAACGGCTACTGCAACACCAATGATGAAACTGGAGAATGACAATGTTTTGTGCAGAAGTTGTATTCCATAAATATACAGGATGTGTGCAATCCCAAAAAATATGATTCCGTCAATAATTCTCTTCCCTGTCAGTCTTAACCATTTGGCCATAAACATGTCACCAATTAGGGAAACAGTGAGTGCAACGGCGAAAATAACATGAACCTGTTGTGTAGTGGTTGCTTCACGTACCCAAGAGGCAATACAAAGCAATGCAATGCTCCCTATGAACCACCTCTTTTCCATTTTTTGCAAATAGATCCCCAAAACCAGGGTTGCAATGATCAACAGGGTGAAGGATAACCAATTGCTGGCCATATGTCTTTCAAAATTCTCGTTGCTAAATCTCTATCTGTTTTCTCTCCAGAAAATTGCCCACTCAATAGCCTATGTACTCGCGTGCGATGTCTCGGAGATCCGGATGTGCAAGGAGATGGAATGTTCTCAACCTGTGGAGGGATGATTTCGGCAGAGCTGAAAGGGGGAGATATATTAGTCGAAAGCCCTCGCTCTCTACAAAGTGCTTCTGAATGGCAGTTGGTGGCCGAGGTGATACCAGAAGAATGTTTTTTGATGTTGCCATCCTCATTGCAGTGAAAAGAATGCGGATTTTCAAATCATCCTGTCCATATGGAACAGGTACGCCATACAATTCCGGAGGAAACACTGAAATCACAGCGGCAAAGGTGATGCGGGTAATTCCTGGACCTACAATAACATCTCCTGGCGATGTCGAAACAATTGAAAGGTCGCTTTCCTGATCATGCTCCGCATACAGAACACTATGGTGGTCAAACTTGTCTTCATCAACATTTTCAACAAACTGAACGATCAATGCACCTATTTTCTCTTTTGTCTTTGGAACTTTTTTGACGTAAATTTTGCCTTCATGGTAGTTCCGTATTGTCTCTTTCCAAGCGATTCCGTCTTCCAAGCTTGTTCTGAACTCTTCTATCCGAGCTTTCTCCTCTTGCAATATCTGTTCCCCCTTTTTTCTTAAATGATGGAAATAGCCCTCAATGAACTCGTCTTCTGGAGGATAAGATACTGTTGAGAAGGGGGAGTATTTGTCCCAAATT
>JALUTL010000230.1:0-8148 GCA_027016475.1 Candidatus Heimdallarchaeota archaeon | reverse complement strand
TTTCCTGCCAGTGCCCAAGGTAGGCTTCTTCAGGTATCGGATCCAGATCGTCAAATTCCTTGCTTTTCAGAAATTTTTCATAATTCTTGATTTTCTTCAATATCGGGCGTTTAATTCTTTTTTTGAATGACAGTGACAGCATGTTGGCGGCATCTTTATCTGGAACTATTTTTATTGTATTGGACAATTGGTTTTCCTCATCGGCAAAAAAGGGGTATGAAATGGCAACTCGGAATACTTCAAATGCATAGTCATCATCAACCATCCCCTTTGCCGCAAATATCATGGATGTCAAAGACGGAAAAATGCTACTTTCCAGCCATGTGAGGTTTCTTAAATATTGAAACATGCGTTTGTAATTTGCAGGTGAAACTTCGTCTTCAAATTTTTCAGAATAGACTGCTCCTGCAATGAGGAAGATCTCATGAACACCATTCAATTCATTGAACTGTGTTCCCGCTTCAGTCGCTTCAACAAGCTTTCCAACAAGAAAGGGGAGGTCACCTGAAACTAAGTAAAATGTGTGTGGATGAATGTCAGACAGCACAAAATTTGGCAAATGTCCTGCTGGAAACCCATGGTGTGGAACATTGAACCATTCTTGTTTGATGTCAATGGTTTCGCAATTGAAACCTTGTTGGGCCAAAAATGCAATGATGATTGGCACATGCATTAGCCCTACAACTACCATGGACTGTTTGCCGTCTTCAATCTGCACCGAAATTTCGTTAGCCATATGGATCGATCTGAGCCCATGGATAGAATTGATGTGGCTTTCCAGATCAAGTTCCGAAAAAAACATGTTCCAGTCCAAATATGGGAGCATATGGGGATCAAAGCTTAAAGAAAGATTTTCTGGACTTACTACAAACCGGTCTATGAGTGTGATTTGGCATTTTTTCTTTTTGGCAAGGTAAGCAGCAAAATGAATGGAATCTCCCGGATGAACAAAATAGGCTTGTGCCTTTAGAGGGATGGGCATTTGATTTCCTTCGATTTCTGTGTGAATAATGGTTGGAACTGGCAACCTGTTTACTGCAAAATTGTAAATTCCTCCCAATTCGTTTGGAAATTCCAGAAACACATGGTCAATTGGGTATTTTTCGAATATGGACTTGACTGCATTTGCAAATGGGATTGAATTGTGGACTGATGGGAGAACGAAGACTGTGCTTCCTTCTTTTTTCAAGATGATTGGTTCTACAGCCATTTCAAACTCACATCACGTAACCCTGCTTCAAAAAGATTGGCATGTTTGGTTTTTTCCTAATAGGCATCCTTTTCACCAGTAATTTGCTCTATTGCTTGGGCAATGCAATTGAACCTAGGGCTTCCAGTCACCTTTTCTAGACGAAGTGCATATTGGACTATTTGGATGCCTGCCCGAATGCTGAAATAACTTCCTGCTGCTTTTCCCTCTCGCATGAATGAAATTACTTGTGCGATTACTTCCTCTGGTGCATAAGGGACATTGTATTTGATAATTTCCAACAGTTCTTCATCATTTGGAAAATCCAGTTCAATAACAGGTTGCAGACGTGAAGAAATGTATTCTGGAAGCTCAAATGTGCTGGCATCGGTGTTCATGGTTGTGACCATTCTGAAATCTGGATGGGCTTTGATGGTAATTCCTGCAATTTGGCTTTCAACATATCTTCTGTGATCCATGAGTGGTGCCAATGACGCCCAACTTTTTTCTGGCATACGATTCCCTTCATCCAATATTGCTATTCCTCCCTTCAGCATTGCAGTTACAATGGGTGAGGCCACATAGACGATTTTTTGATTGTCTCCAATTACTGGAAAAACAATCAGATCTTCAGGACGCGTATCAACTGTTGCTTGGTAAAAATATATGTCCCTTCCTAGTGATTTTGCAACTGTATAGGCCAATGTTGTTTTTCCCACACCCGGGGGCCCGATAATTCTAGGAGTCAAAGGGATGTCGTTTTCATCTAAGGTCAACCAAGCCGCCAATAGTTGTTTTGTGACAATCTCTTGTCCTATCCAGTTTGTCTGTAAGTCTGTTGGATGCGAAAGAACCAATTCAACTCCATCCACTATTGCTTTCTCCACAGTTCTAAATTTTCTGACTTGTCTTTAATGTTGTCATTTTTTCAATGGTTTACATCCCTGTTTACGATTTGCCCTGCGTTGATCCGTGCTGAACATCCCATTACTACGCCTGGAAGGATGCTTACTCCAATTCCGGTTTTTACATCGTCCCCCATTATCACTCCCAATTTTCGTCTTCCGCTTGATATCCTTTTCCCTTTCACTGTTACCTTAACTGGTTGGTTGTCATGCCGTAAATTTGCAGTAATGGTGCCTGCCCCCAAATTGCTGTTTTCGCCCAATATCGAATCTCCAATATAGGACAAGTGAGCTGCGTGTGTGCTGGCATAGATGATTGAATTCTTCACTTCACACGCATTGCCCACTCGGGTGTTCCTTCCAAAATAACTTGCTCCCCTAATATAGCAGTTTGGCCCTATGTCCGCCCCTTCATCAAAATAGGCAACTCCTTCGATGTAGACGCCACTTCTTATTCTCGCTCCTCTGGCCACATGTATTTTTCCGTGGACTTTCACGTCTGGTTCCACATCGCCCAATATTTCAAAAAAATCTGCCTCATTCTCCAATAGATATTGGTTTGCTTCCAATAATAGCCATGGATAGCCAATGTCAAACCATTTTCCTTTTATTTGATGCACATAAAATTTGTGGTTCTGTATTGTTTCCTTAATGGCATCCGTAAGTTCATATTCTCCTCTTTCTGTCTTCTTCAATTTGCTTAGGTATTGGACGGTTTCTTTCGGTAAAATAAAGAACCCTGCATTTGCCAGCATTCCCTCTTCAATCATGTGGGGCTCTGGTTTTTCAACAATGTCCATTGCCTCTCCTCTCTTTCCAACTCTAAACACTCCATATTTGGTTAAGTCATCAACCAATGCCCCAGTACCCAATGCTTCGATTCCTTCTTTTTTAAGTTCATTGAACTTCTTGACTGCACCATTGATGAACCCCCTATCAAAGACTAGATCTCCGAAAACTACCGCAAAATCTTCATCAATCCCTTCTGCAGCAACTTTGACTGCATTTCCCGTTCCTAATGGTTCTGGTTGATCCACAAACGCAATACGGTTCAACTGTTCCGTAAACTGTTTTTCTATATGTTTGATGACCATTTCTTTGTTTGCGTGAACTACAATCCGTATTTGTGTGATTTCGTTAAGTTGTAAAAGTTCATCGACTATCCTATCCAAAATGGGTCTTCCACCGACTTCCAAAAGTGGTTTAGGTCTGTTGCATGTCAGCGGCTTGAGCCGGGTCCCTTTTCCTGCTGCCAAAACAATGGCTTCCATAGGTTGCTCCTTTCATTCTTGATTTTAAGGATAGGGTTTTTCTCTTACAATTTTGATGTGGGATCAGGCCTTCTCTGTCACTTGCTCCCAATGTCGTAGATGGGATCTTCTTCAAGAAGCACAAATCCTAAATTAGTCAGCATCTTTTCATATTGTCTGCTTTTCAAAATCTGAATGTCCATTGACACAAATTTTCTCTGAAAGAGGAGGTATATCAGGTCTTTGATTACGGCTTTCAATTGCTCCGTTCCAATCCCGTCTTCAATGTAAATTCGCGTATATTGCGTGACAAGGGCCATAACCGTGCCTTCATCAAATTTATACTCTGCAACTTCCATGGGGGTTGTTTCACCCCATACAAATTGGGATGCGAGATTGTCAATTGATTCTATCAGCTGCATCATGTCAAATCTTGGTGTGAGATAATCCCCGATTGCTCTTTTCAAGTTTGAAAACAATTCAATGTACTTTTCTTTTGGCAGATTGGAGTGGATCTTCTTAGCAATGGACGTATATAGTACTTTTCTTTTTGACAGCTCGGATATCTCTCCCTCTTCAAATTTGAAATCATACTGCTCAAGAGGCTCGTCAATATCAAAATTCAAATCAAGCCAAAAGTTCTGCAATTGGTCTGCCACAGTTCCATTTTTCTCATAAAGTTGCTCTGTCCTTTCATCTTCCGCTTCAGTCCAGATGTGAGAAATTCCGGCTTTCTTGACTTGTTCCCTCATGGCTTCAATCAATGCTTCTGCAATCCCCATTTTTCTGAAATCTCTATCGACAAGCAACCAAATAACATGTCCTCTCCGTTGATGAGGGGAAATGACATAATCCAATTCGCCGACTATCTTCCCATTTTCGAGAGCAACCAATATCTCCCCATGATTGGCCTTAATCAGTCCCATATGCCATCGTAATAGACTTTGAGTCCCCCACCATTGTACTTGTTCAAAATAATCCAGTGCTTCATCCTCTGCCAAATTGTATTCTCTGAGGTTCAAACTGACAATCTGGGGGATGTCTTGTTCTGTTGCAACCCTGATGTTCACATAATCCATTATGTTAATTTGGATATGAGGTTTGGTTTTCATTCGCGTAAGAACATAAGGACAGATATACTCGCTCTCATTTTTTATGTCAATGGCATTAAAACCAAATTACAATGTTGATCAGCTTATCGACCAGCTTTTTAACGAACCTGATTTACAAAAGCGCCGATATATTCCGGACAAGATGGCAAAAATAGGTGATTGGAAATCAACCGATCCCCTCGGAAAGGTATTGTTGGATGCATCTGAACCTTTGTTGCTTCGTAATGAATGTGCCGAATCTTTAGGGAAGCAAGGTGACCCAAAGGCATTGCAATACCTCTCAGTAGCTTTGAAAGACCCCGATGATGAACTTCGTCGAACCGTCATTTGGTCAATTGGGCAAATCGGATCCAAAGAAGGAATCCCTCTCCTGAAGGACTCATTTGACGATTCTTCAGAAATGGCCCGTCGATGGATCGCTAAGTCTCTTGGTCGAATTTTTCATCCCGAATCGTTTCAGACCTTAAAAGAATATCTTATTCATATTGAGCAAAGAAAAGCACGTATTGGAAATGAAGAGCGGGTAATTGATGACATTTTCCGCGCTGCTACCTCCCTGATAAAAGAAATTGGTAAGAAAGATGAAAACTTTTGGATTTCAAAGGCCATTGAATACATTTCCAAATCTGAAAATCAATCCACTTTACAAGCCTGTGTTGCCTTGCTATGCGCTTTGGCAACCTACTGCCCTGAATTAATAAATTATGACGAAATCGTGGGGCATAAGTCAAAATCGCTACAATTTTCTGTGAGGATGGATTTTTTGGAATTGCTTTTCAAATTGGGACAGACACACGAGCTACAACTCCTTTTCATGAACCACGAAGATTTGAAAACTATTGCCTACAGATATTTGGTTGCACTTTCTTCCTCTTTCGTGGATCTGTTCTCTGTATCGCAACTCCAAGAAAATACGGGTTTTGCTGTTGCCTTTGTCGAAGGGTTGACTTTAAGGCGTCCCTTTGAAATTTCTCATCATGAAACTTCAACAATGGAACTCCTTTTTTCGAAACACGTACACAATCTTTCCTTTGTACAGGCATATTATGAAATAAAGGTGTTGCAGACATCTGATTTTTCAATCATTCGAAAAATGCTCGAGACTGATTCCTTGGTGACCAAGGCATTACATCTGCTTTCATACTTTTCCAACACCCCTGAAACCTTTGCAATATTGGATCGCTATGCTTTGAACAAAGAGAAAAGGATACGACAGGTTGTGCTTGCCGTGCTAAGACGAATTTGTTCACCTCCAAAAGAAAAATGCCGTCCAATCTTGGAAAAAATCATTGAGCATGAACGCATTTGGCACATGCGAAGGGATGCAAGACAGATTATGTTAAACGAAAATCTTGTATAATTGTAGTTCTTGGATTTCTTGTGAAGCTTTATCTCATCACAGTTGGCATTCGTGATTCTGGAAATTTAGGTGCTTTGGCTCGACTTGCCCATAATTTTCAAATTGATGGCCTCATAGCAGTGGCTCCTGATTGCGAGGTTGATGATTTGGCATATGAACGGGCAACACATGGGCGTCTGTACTTGGACAATCTAATAGTCCTTGAAAGCATGGCGGAACTTTCTGGGCATGTGGACTATTCCATAGCCCTGACGGCACGTATTGGGGGGACAAGGAATTATGTCAGGAAAACAGAGTCTTTTAGCGACGTTCTTTCAGAAATATCAATTCTACCCTATAGGTCTGTTGGTCTCATTTTTGGTCGGGAATCGTCTGGTCTCACAAATGAGGAATTGTCTCGATGTGATCGAATTGCAACAATCTTTGCTTCACCGGGGCATGTTCCAGTCCTGAACATTTCACATGCCGCAGCCATATCTTTGTATGAAACCAGAAAAAATCTGCATAAGCTCTCTCAATCATCTGAATATGAGCTTATTCATTCAAAGACAAAGGCGGCAATCCTTGAAAACTTTTCACTGGTTTTATCCTCCATGAGCAAGCCTTCTGAATGGGTTGAAAACATGTTATTGACTCTTCGACGGATTCTTAGTCGTTGCCATGTAACGCAGGATGAAGGGAACAAACTCGTAGGTTTGAGCAAATCTTTGGTTGCCCTCATAGGCAAATGATGATGTTTTTTGTCAAAGTCTCTAAACTTCCCTTGGAATATGATAAAGAAAATAAATCCTTTTGCAGTAAATGGTTTTGATACTGTTGGCTTATTTTCCATCCATTCTCGCCATTGACTATGTCATGATCTTGCTTGATGCCATAGTCCTAATTGGGTTTGCTATTTACTTGGCCAATCGATACTCTAATGTCACCATCTGCAACCAATTGACAAAAACTAAAGTGCATTTGCGTTGGTGGCGAAATGGATTATATGTTGCGGTTGTGTCTGGATGGTTGATTTCCATTTTTACAGCTCCTGTTCCTTCTTTTGCACGCTTTGTGTTTCACTTATCCTTTCTTGGAGGTACTCTGGTCACCCTTTATGTTTCTATACCCTCTTGGATCTGCAAAAAACGCAATTTGTCCATGGTCTGTGCATGTGACATTTATGAGTACAATGATTTCGAATTGATGCTTATGCATGGCATGTTCGGCTCTTTTGCTTTGCTTTTTGCAACCAATTCGGTTCATGCCCTTGCAATTTTTTCGTACCTTCTTTCTGTAGCTATTATATTGTACATAACTCGTCCACCTAAAATTATTCCTCCACTCAAATATCCCCCTGAATTGGAAATTCGTACCGTGGAACAACTTCAAGACTTCTTGATGCATGATCCCATGCGACGCAAGCTTATTACCCTTTTGAGATCGGAATGTGACTTTTGCAAACTACAGGTTGAAGAAATTTCCTATGTAAGTCCAATGTATGATGTATTGCGTGTCATAGACATTTCTGATGAGACTCAGATTGACCATTTTTTGCTTCAATTTCTCAATTTCGAGGAACCAGAAAAAATTAAAGTACCTACCAGCCTAATTATTGAAAATGGCATGAGCTTCGACAGAAAGGATGGCATTATGACTAAGGATGAAATCCTCGCCATTCTTCAGTCAGGGTTTTGACTTGAACAACCCACAAGGTTTCCAATCCTAACTGCAATTTTCCAACTGTCTCTACCTTGAACTTTCCTCGACCCCTTGCCTGCATTTCATTCGGTGTCGTGGCAAGTGACGAAATGATGACGAACGCTGTTTGATATGTATCCATTTGATGCAAAACTCTCCATGTCTCTTCATCCCCTTTTTTCCCTCCAATCAATGCTATTTTTTCTTCATGAGAAAGCCCCTTGTCGGCCTCAGGATCTTCTGGCAAGTATGGGGGATTAAACACTACATTGGCGGGGAGGGTTTTCCTTCGAAATGGTGTCAATCCATCTCCTGCAACCGTTTGAACAGTTTTTTTGTTCATTTTTGCATTTTGCCCTGTTAACTTTGCAGCATGATAATTTCTGTCAACAGCGAGACATAACTCACCTTGCCTTTGGAGGCAACATATTATCGCACCTGTACCACTTCCAACTTCTATCCATCCGTTTTTCTGTAATTCTTCAAAATTTGGCAGACCAACTATGGTGTCAATTAGAAAAATTGTATCTTCTCTTGGCTTGTATACTTTTTCACAAATTTGTATCGAATTGTTGCATATTTCCATCCATGTTATCATTCCATTTTACCTCCAGTTAATGGAAACACCCCTTGCTCTGTCAGATAATGGAGA
>JALUTL010000229.1:2798-11588 GCA_027016475.1 Candidatus Heimdallarchaeota archaeon | reverse complement strand
GATTCTGAACCACCTATTGTTGAATTTATGACTCCTAACAGCAATAGGGATGAAGTTTTGGAATATGGTGAATATGGTGGCCCACCCAACGTTTTTTCAGATTTTGTAGACTTAGTCTCCACTGTTTCTGAAACTTTCGAAAAATTCCCCGTTGGCGGATATGTTGGTGGTTATAATGAAAATAATGGGAGCAATTCAATTCTCATAGAGAAGGCCAAACCAATATATCTGGTTGGAGACAATGCAACAATTGACATTTATACCTTTGATCCCCATGTTGGGTTGAACACTGATTCTCATGTAAAAACGGTTGAGGTGGAAGCAGATTTCGATTCTGTTGAAATTGAAGCTGCTTTGCTACCTGAAGAATTGGTGTATAATAACTTCGGTTCTTATCGTCTGCAACCCTTGAACACACGATCAAATCTGAGGTTGACCTTGGAGGTTTATTTCAGTGGTGCGACGATTCACATAAGAAACAGTGACGGTGTCATTGTTGATACATTAAGGTCGGATACTTATGAGGCACTAAACCGCGCACCAAAGGTCATCTTCAAATCCGTTTGGGCAGAAACTGACTATTTTATAATTGACATAGTTTCCAGCCTATGCACAAAGTGTATCGAGAACTTTGCATCAGTCAAAGTAGTTCAAATAGAACTGAAACATAAGGCTTCATTTACTGGTGATAAAGACGTTGCAATCAACCTGTCTCAACAGACTGATGGAGTCCTGTATTTGAAAAGCTCATATACGGAAGTGCTCTCTGGTTGGGGTCCCGCTTCAGGGTTGCGAGGTTATGAGGGGATTTGGAGACTCCAATTGCCACTTCATAAATATTATGTCGAAGGGCTCATACCACAGACTGGCAACATTTACGTCAGGGTTGTTGCAAAAGACAACAACGGAATGTATACTGCACATACGAAAGTCTATCCATATTATGTTCCAATCGACACTGAGAAACCAGTGATTGCTATTAACGATCCAAAAATACAGTCTGCTTTAGATCCTTTGGACAAGAATATTGCTGTAAATGGCACCAAGACATATACTTTTTCATTTTCAGATCAGGAGGAGGTTGTACAATACTTCTTTGATTATGGAACTCAATCTTCTTTGTATACTGTCTCCTCTGGCTTAAATATCAGCTCGATGGATGACCGTGTTGCCTTTTACAGCAAACAATCCCGAATCATCAGACTAACGGGAAATGGGCTGGATAATGAATTTACCTATGGCATTGGACAGTCCTTTTCAACCAACGGAAACCTTCTATCATTTGACATTAGGGCCACTAGTAACTACCGTGTCGATATCAACTTAGTCAGTTCATCTGGCATAAATACAATACGGTATGAGCGGGGGGTTACTTCTACCTACATATCTGAATCTGTTCTCTATGTAAATACTACTTCATTTAATGTAAGTGCAATTGAATGGACTAGAATTGTTGTACCTCTTGAGGCTACACTTCGCACGCTTTTAGAAAATGCAAACGTATCGTCTGTATCAAGTTTATCTGTACGAGGTACATTTGTTGAAATAGACAATATTGTGCTCAATGGTGTTGTCCTGATGGATGGCAACTCATTGACAGGTTGGAGTGTAACGGATTCATCCCCCTCCGGCTACTCAATGGCAAATCCGCTTGTTGATAAACCAGACGTGCTTCCAACGAGTGTCACGTGGCAAGAAAACCTTGCTGCTAGGCAATTAGATCAAAATCAACAAGTTGTTTACACTGAATTCCAACTGACTATAGATACAACTCAACTGAATGATGGTGAATACTATCTTGAACTTTCTGCTAATGACAATGATGGACATTCCACTGTAGCAATCTTTCGGATATTGATTGACAACACGCCTCCAACTCCGATTACCATCTCGGATGTCAAGCCATCTACTAAATCTGGATCGGCTTATGTGTATACCATTGAGATGAACCCAAGCTATGATGAAGTTGGACTGAAACACTATCTGATTTATCGCAATACAATAAACAACAATCCCCAAATTGTTGCAACTTTATCGCCTGAAACTACCACATTCACACTTTCACAACTTGCACAGGAATTTAATGAAGGCTGGTATTGGGTAGAGGCTGAAGATTTTGTTGGTTATAAGGTTTCAACTTCCATCTTCTCAATTAACTTGGCTGAAGACTATGATTTGGACACACTTTCTGACCAATATGAGTTGGACAAAGGTTACAATGCCCAATCACCAGATAGTGATGGAGATACACTGTTGGATGCTTGGGAAGATCAATATGGTCTTAACCCGCTGTCATCGGCAGGTGTACATGGTGCAAACGGTGATTACGATGGCGATGGACGAACCAATTCACAGGAGCAAAGCTCAGGAACATATCCGAATGATGGTGATTCTGATGATGACCTCCTATTGGATGGGCAGGAGTATACCTATGGGCTCAACCCATTGGATCCCGATTGGGACAATGATGGACTAATTGATGGTCGAGAAGTACATGGTTGGTCAATAACAATTACATTCATCAATAATATAGTAGACACCTATACCGTTACCTCAGATCCAAAAATCGCAGATACCGACAACGATGGTCTCAATGATCTGCAAGAATATGGGTTTGGTACAGACCCGCGTGCATCAGATACCGATGGTGATATTATGCCTGATGTGTGGGAATTCAATAATCAATTTGACGGTGCCAACTACAATGACAAAAATGCTGATGCAGACAATGATGGTCTGCAAAACTATAGGGAATACCAAGAAGGAACCCATCCTCGAGATTCAGATACAGACAATGACACTTTACTTGATGGATTTGAGGTAAATGGGGGGTTGAACCCCCACAGCAGCAGCGGCAATGATGGTCGTTATGGTGACCCTGACGGTGATCTCAGGCAGAATTATGTTGAGCAAAGTCAAAACACAAACCCCACTGTGTACGAAGCACCGTTTTCCATCAGTAACCATAACATATACAAAAACAGCCAAGGGTATATCGTATACAATTTCAATTACTTCTCCTATGTTTCTGCCACAATAACAATCTATCTGTATAAGGTAAGTTGCAGTACCTGCACATCTGGTTCCATTGTAAAAACAAGTACAAAAACCGCTTACTCTCAAAGTAGTGGCTCATTTTCAACATCCTATCGCCCAACCCAGACAGGATATTATAGAATGAAGGTTCTCGTGACTTCCGGATCCACAACTTATTACAACAGCTTCCTGACTGGGTATGCCTACCATTATCAAAGTGGAGGAGGTGGCGGTGGCGGAATAATGTAGCTCTGAATATCTAATGCTTCACATGTTGTGAATTAAAGAAAATCCCCTATGGTCGCTATTTTTTGAATTTTTCGTTACCTGTATCGAAATATTTTTATTAATTATTGCATATACAAATATTGTACATACAATAATGGTATGTGCAAAGGTGATAAACATGGTAGAATATAATGTTGGAACCATCGATCGAGCAATTCGGTATGTAATTGGCTTATCTCTCCTCTTATGGGGTATTTTCGTCTTTCAAGGCGGAAATACCAGCTTAGGGATTGGCCTATTTTTGATTTCGTTAATCCCCCTAGTCACAGCAACAGTCAAATTCTGTCCGTTGTACCGCCTGATCAGCGTAAACACTTGCAAAACCAAAGCATTAAGAACATAGGAAATACTGTTCAAATTGAATCAAATGTCTGAAAGCAGTTCATTGGCCCTAGTCGACTCCTGCATGTGCACCAATTTACGGAAAACATCCCGACTTATTACACGACTTTATGATGTACGATTAAAACCATCCGGAATTAACATCAACCAGCTTGCCCTTCTCCTGACCATTGATGGACTCAGACACGGAGATGCTATACCTTCCCTCACGGAAGTAGGCGAGGCCATGGCCATGGACAGCTCAACCCTCTCACGGAATCTCCGTGTACTGGAAAATCAGGGGTTCATTGTGCTAATCCCCGATACTGACAACCGAACCAAGAAAACAGTTGCAATCACGGAAGAGGGAAATATTGCCTTGCAACAGGCTTTTCCACTCTGGATGGACATCCAACAGGAGGTTCAGGAGAAAATGGGGAAAGAATCCTTCCAGGAACTGATTGACCTGCTGCAAAAACTGGAAACCATTCTCAGGAAATTCTGATCCTGTCTTGGCTCTGCGCGATGAATCCTGCGAACCACCATTATGGCGAAAAATACACTTTTGCCCAATTTCAACAAAATTTCAAGTGGAATTGAACACAATGTCTATTAAGTGGTGTGTCGAATATTGACATGTCAGGTGATGACTCAATGATGTTCGACAACTTTTATCCCTTCTTTGGTTTCTGGATGCTTGCTATCCTTGTAATGCTGATTATTGCACTCCTTGTCGCCAATGATGCGGCCCGCTATGGTGAGAACGGCTTCCTATGGGGATTTGTAGTCTTTATCATGCCAATGATGGGACTTCTCATCTATGCAGTAATCAGATCTGGCTGGAATTTCAGGGCTCCAGCCCAACCAGTGGCCACTCAACCCACACCTAGACCTGCATATGTTGCCCCTCCCATCCAGACCCCTGCCGCAATGTCCAACTCCATCTACTGCACTATATGTGGGTATGAAAACCCCAAAAGTGCAGCATACTGCAACAAATGCGGATCAAAAATCCCGGCTGGTGCATGAAAATGTGCGGACGAGGAAAATCCCTCGGATTCATCCACCATACCGGTACTGGACATGAACTACAACGCACTGCGGATCGGGCGAAAAGCATTGGGAAACTCCTGCATGTTGATGCCCTCAATGTCATCTGCCTCAACTGCGGGCAGTTGAACCCGCCTGAAAGCAGCTACTGCCGTGCCTGCGGCTCACACATCCAGACATGCCCTATCAGCTACCTCCCCTTCCATCCTGGAGACAGGTATGCAGCATGCATTCCATGCCACACTCATTTCCATCTGGATCATTTGGCCGATTGGCTCAGCACAAACAGGAACTGCCCCGTTTGCAGAAAGCCATTACAAGTGTCTCTGGGGTCATTTTAGTCGCTTATTACCCTGCTTCTGCCACAACACCCATGCAACACGCAAGAATTTGACAATACATTTCGGAAATCCAAATAACTGCTCTGTTTCCATATAATATGTGGACATCCACAAGATCTGCAATGAACAGTCTACCCGATTTGCCCAAAAGCCTCCAAAGGATCTGCTTGCTCGAAGCCAAGAGGCAGGAAGAATCGTGCTTGAAGCTTTGGGCTTTTCAAATCTGCAATACGAGGCTGAAGGCCGGGTGGACATCATCGCTGAACACCCTTCAGGTACTGAGTGGAGGATGGAACTGAAGCTCATTTCCATGATAATTGAAATGAAGGGGCTTGTACTCCATGGCATCAGGCAAACCAAAACAAGGATCAACAAGAAAAACCTGACCCATCTGCTTTTTATTACACTGCTTAGGCACAAGGCTTCAGATGACGAACATTTTATTAAGGCAAAGGAATACTGTTTGTTAGGGATATTTGTGTCCAGAAGTGAATTGGAAAAGAAGAATGAAAAGGAAATTGCCGCAGAGATAGCACAGGAAGTGGAGAAATATCTAGACCCTGAAGTCGACTTGGTCAGCGTCAGCAAGGCAGAATACCAGGAGATCCTGAGGCTTGAGGATGAACGCATGCAACTTATGGACAACCTTGAAAAAAAGGTGGAGGGAATCGAAGACAAGGTCGACGGCATTGAGGATAAAGTAGAAGGAATTGAGGGCAAAGTAGAAGGAATTGAGGGCAAAGTAGAAGGAATTGAGGGCAAAGTAGAAGGAATTGAGGGCAAAGTAGAAGGAATTGAGGATAAAATCAAAGGAATCAAAGACAACATAAGTAGCATCGAAAATAAAGTCAATGCACTCTCCGCCCAAAATGAGAACCTGCACAACCAACTTGCAAACCTTGGAACCATGATTTCACGAATAGCTGATGCACTTGACAGGAAATGACCCCTACGATTACTCATGAACCCCTTCAACTGACTTGCCTATCGACCGTTGCTCTGCCAATTATCCTCTTCCTTACATAGGGAATGATATGGAAGTCCATCTTACCTTGAAACTTGTCGCAACCGGTGAAATGACTCAAATGGATGACGAATTTGAAGAATTTAACATCACTGCACTAATAAAAACAAATTCCGCAATATTTGCAGTCCTGACCATAATCAACCGACACTGACAAAATCCCCAGAAAAACCCCAATTGCAGTTTTTGCAGACCCTTAATATTATGGCCTCGGATGCACTTTCACCAAGAACGAAATTTGTTCTTGAAAACCGCTTATGTAGAGTGAATCATATGAATACAAAGCATATTAAGATCATGGCAATCCTGTTTGCTGTTGTTTTGATGACAACAAGCATGGGATTGCAAATTACCACTGTTTCTGCTGCAAATTTGCCGACAACAGCAACGCTTGGCAATCCCGCAGTTGTAAAAACAAGAGCCTTGACATATTCTGATTTTGACTATCAAACAGAATGGGAGTGTGCCGATGAATTTGGTGGCAGCGGATATTGTGCTTCACCATCCTATTGGTACACTGACAAGGTCGAACAGCACAGGGGAACTGTCTTCAAATCAAAAAATGTCATTGACGACTATCCCTTCACCACGGAAACAATAAACTCGATTCCAGACATCATGCTCCATGGATCATTTTCTTCGAAAAAGGGAGATGACTGTTACAACCATAATGGCTTGGGAACAACTGTGTGCAATGATGGATACATTATGAGGTTCAATCAGGATGCACGACCCGAACAGTCACTGACTGCTGAAATCATCCAAGCATACGTCCCATTGACTTCCATTCATGCTGAATCGTGGTATGACCACACCCTCAATGTGAAGATTTCTCAAAGCCATGCCACTCAAGTTTCCCTTTCAATCGGATTGGGTGGAACTGTGGGATATAAAATGGTGGGGCTTGCAGGATCGGTTTCTGCAAGTGCTAGCGTCCGAATGCAAACTGGCTATTCAATTGATTGGACAATAGGTACTGATCAATTTCCAGGGGCGAGAGACGTATACATTTACAATGAAGCCTACTTCATCAGAATTTATGGACAAATAACATATGACCTTTATACCTTCCAATATAACGGAATGTCATATGAACTAGTCTATGATCATTCCGTCACAGAACAATATGATACCATGCAGATGATCACTTATGACTTGTCCGATGTCGTATCATCACCATCAAAATTTGGTGAATTCCCGCAAATTGAAGGAGGACAATACGTCAAAAAATCTGGTACCAATGTCCCACAGGATTATATTGCCCTTAACAATGGCTTTACTGTTTCAAATTCCGAAACAACAACCAGAAGCAATAGCTTCGGATTTTCTCTCGGACTCTCAGCATCTGGTAATGGACAAGAAAAATCATACAAATTTGGGGGATCACTCTCTTTGGCAGCTTCAATCACTTTCTCCGATACCACTCAATTGAACATCAGACATAAATTCAGTCCTACTTCCACTCCTATGCCTATCAAAAGATTCTATGTCAGAATACACAACTCATTTGGATCTGGAATTGAATGGGATACTGCTAAACCAATGTCATATACATCATCATCCACCTCTGCTACCGGATTCTGCATATATTCATCTTGCTCTGGAATTTACTCCGTCAAAAAATATGACTACCTCAAATTAAATGGATACACAAAGGATTTCTCCTCTCTCTCAATCGATATCGCGAGAATTGACAAACTTGTCGCATACTTCTCAAATGTACCATCAACCCCTACTGTAACTAAACATTTTGATGGAACTAAAAATGCAGAACCATTCTCATTCTACATTCAGGTACCTTACATCCCTACCACAACTAAATATATCTCAATCGTCATAAAAATATATGACATCCATGGAAATCTAAACACTTTCGCTAGAACTCTAAAAAACATGGATTATGACGATGGCGGCGGAATATGCAAATATTGCCTCCCATACTGACAAAAAAAACATCCAACCAATGACATTTCCGACAACATTATAAGCAAATAAATAATACATACAATTAACAGCGCCTTGGAGTAGGTGGTTAACTCGCCGGGCTCATAACCCGGAGATCGTGTGGTTCAAGTCCCACAGGCGCTATTTCTCTTTATTTATTGTTTTCAAGACTTTTTGGTCTGCAATTTTCATTACATTTTTTGCTGGATGATTTTAAATAGCATGTTCAGCTTTTCTTCTGCATGATTCATTTTTCGTTGCTTTGCCAGCTCTGTAGATATCTCTGGCCATTTTTCATTGATCTGTTGAATTATCGCCTCAATTTTTCTGAAAGCATGCCGCACCTGCTCCTGTCCCTGTTTCATTCGTTTTTTCGCCGTTTCAAGATACTGGTGAATGATTTTGGCGTCCTGTTCGGAAAATTCCTGCTGGATTTTCCGCATAGCCTGTTCAAGGTTGCTGACGGTGATCGGTGTGATGGCACTTTCATATTCGAACACTGCCGACAAGGGAAAAATTCTTCCATTTGATGCCAAATATGCCGCCGGGTGGAGAAACAGGTGGGATGCAAGAGTTGCAAACCTTTGAATGTCCAGATCGAGTTTGTTCCATGGTACATTTGTCCTGTTTATGTCCCATGAAAGCTTGACAAATGCATCTGCCAGTTGCTGTATCTGTGTTTCGTTAAGTGTGAGCCTTTTGTTTCCAGCAGTTTTGCGTAATGGAATCCCCCTTTCGCGTTCATGATCCTATTGAGCAACTGATTTGCCTCAGGTTTGTATTTTT
>JALUTL010000229.1:0-2788 GCA_027016475.1 Candidatus Heimdallarchaeota archaeon | reverse complement strand
AGCTTGAGATCACTTATCCTGAATGTGCTCCCCTCATATTTCCAGTCTTCCAAGAAATATTTGAGGAGTTCAATTGCATGGGGCTTTGTCAGGTCTATCTGGAGGTTCATATCGTTTGTTGGGTCATGAATGACTGCATCAAGGTACCATAGCATTGTGTTGTGGCGGTTCAGTTTTATTTTGTTGTATCGGGCTGTTTCAAACGTTCTTTCCAATGTTTCGTGAACACCTTGTGCGAAGCGGACCGTGAAGATTTTTCCTGGCGGAAATCTCGATTTCAATTTCTGTATGCGCTGTTTGGCGATGTTCTTCACTGTTTTTCTGCTGGCGGGACTGGTCAGTTCAAGCAACGGGCTGATGAAGTTGCCTATCTGAACTTGTATTGCATTGAAATGGAGGAGTTCAGTAATTTCATCATCATTTCCTTCAAATTCAACAATTGCCTTGTAGTGACTTCGTGCACTGCTTGGGTTTACAATAGAGTATCCTGCTGTTTCTTTCCAAGCCCTTGTGAGAGGTCTATCTTGAGAAACAAACAATTGTGTCCATGTCAGTCCAGAACTGATCCGTGCTCTCAACCATTTCAATCCCAAACGCCTTGGCAATGGCATTTCCAATAATACGCAACTTCTCTTTCTGTAGACTATATGATGGAATAATTGTATAGTCCGTTGCGAAAATGACTATGGTCCAAAATGCTTCATCATTTTGGGATGATATTTTATTCAGCCTTTGAATTCTTACTTCTAAGACACTTTTACGCAAACCTCTATTAATATTCCATCAAGCAATCTGGAAGTAATTTTGACTTTTCCTTCAAAAATCTGTATTTTTGTGGAGGATTGGGCTATTGTGACCATATGTTGGGAATTCTTCATTGACGTAATCCCCATTTTCATTGATCATGGATCCAACGTTTCGAAGGTGTATGGCCATTCCCAAAACAATGATCCCATACGTGTTGAGGACAGGACGTAGCTGTTCTGTCACTCTTGTTCCCCCCCCCCCACAGACCGTTGGATACTGAGACAATTCTCACAACCTTATTGGCATATTCCTTGTACAGTTGATCCAAAAAAAGCTTAAGCTCACCGGGATAGCCGTGATTGTATTCGGGAGTTACGATTATGAAGCCTTTGCACCTTTCAACAATTGATTTCCAATGCTTTGCACTTTCTGAAGTTCCTGTATCGTCTGTAGCTGAAAGGGCTGCCGCTCGGACATCAACAAGCTCTGTTTCATGTCCGAGGGCTTCTACAAGTTCGACAAGCTTCTTTGCGACGGCCTCGCTTTTTCTTCCCTTGCGTGCAGTTCCTAACAGAATTGGGATGAACATACTGTACTGCCGTCAGAATATTATGTGAATGTTTGGTAATCAGCAATTTTTTTTATGTCCCAAGAACCAGGTGTGCAAGATGGGCCTTCTCAAACTTGTATGAGCTTTGTCCCATATGTTTTTTGAATCCCATCCGTTTGTTGATGGAGAGCATGGGGGCATTGGTTTCGTCATTCCCTGTGACAATGGTCTCGATGGTCGGATGCTGCTTGGTTATCCAAAGAATCATATGCGCTTTCAGCCATTTGCCCAAGCCTCTTCCGCGATACTCCTGTTTGACGCCTGTCAGGTTCTGGAATGCCTTGTAGGGCATGTCTGGATGAAACAGCATTTCAGTCAGTCCTGAAATTGCCCCATCCTTTTCCCTGGTGATGAATGTGTACCACTTTAGTCCAAGCTTTCTGTTCTTCTCCTCGTCTCTTCTCCTCCTTTCGGGGGTGATGGTGATGACTCCGTCAAATTCGCCCAATGGTTGCTGATTCATTGTTTCCTGGTATACCATGCAGTACTGTTCAATGATGTCATCAGGACATTCCTCAAAAAACTGGATTGTCACACCTTCCTTTTTCCCAAGCACTTCACCTGCCTGCTGCCATTCGTGGAGCATGTCCCAATTTACATCCTTCAGCTCAAGCCGGTTTTCAGCTCCATCTGAGGAAAGCTTGCCACCATATCGCTCACACATTTTTTTGCCTTCTTCTGTCCAGCTTCCAGCAAAAACGGACGTAATCACGGGATTTTCCTGAACCTGCCTGACCACTTCCTTCAGAAGCATTTTTCCTATTCCTTGGTTTCTGTATTCCTTCAGAACAGACACATTGATGGAGGCTATGTGTTTGTTGCTCTCATACCCTTCGGCAGTGGGTTTGAACCATCCTGCAACAGCATTTCCGACAACCATTTTGGTTCCAACTTCTTCCAAGATAGCCAAAAAAACGTGTTTCTCCTCGTGTGGATCCTGTTCTCTTGCATTCTTGACCAGCAAATCTCGAGGGATTGGTGGATCGTTGGGGGCCCTTTCCTTGCGCATTTTGTCAGAAAAGTCAAGGGCCAAATGTAGCAGGTCATCTGGGGCAGTCTTGTAGTCGGTTTTTACGATCTGAATTTTCTGCAAAGACATAATGTGTGTAGGAAATTCACATATTAAAGCTACCTTGAACTGGCCGGTGAAACATTGCCATACACACTTAAAGAAATGTGTCGGGGAAGGCTGACTGCCTTACTTATCTCTCCCCATACTGGGTTGTGTCTCGCGTTGAAACACCAAAAACATCCACTTTTCATGTTTGATATTGTCTGGATAGTTTTTTTCAGCGAGAAGAACGACCCCTGTAGAACCATCCCCTATTATTTCAAATTCCAATGAAAAACTGACCCTACTTTTCAGCACATAGCGTATTTTTTAAATAACCATGCCTAATCAAAGGATATGAGCGCAATATATTGTACAAC